>DASSQI010000216.1:0-14661 GCA_035702585.1 Anaeromyxobacteraceae bacterium | reverse complement strand
ACCTTCACGCCCACGACGACGTCGTCGATGGTGCCGCCGAAGAAGCTGGTGGACGGCGTGTACGCGACGCGCTGGCCCGCGATGGTGAAGCCGCTCGCGTCGGCCGCGCTGACGATGCCTTCGATCTCGGCCTGGACGTTCGCGCCGGCGGCGAAGTTCGTCCTCGCGGTGGATGGCCGTCGCCGAGAAGACGCCGGCCGCGCTCGCCGCGCCGCGGGTCTTCACCTCGACGAAGTCGCCGACCGCGGCGCCGTTGCTCTCGGCCGTCGCGACGCCGGTCGCCTCCGGGGCGGTGGCGGTCGTCGCGGGCGCGACCCATACGTGCGCGCGGCTCGCGACCGGCGAGGTGAACGTCTGCATCCGCGACCGCACGGAGGCGATCGAATGCTTCGGCGCGAACGATCGCGGCGAGGGAGCCGTTCAGGTTGTAGCGGGTCTGGTCGTTCGAGGCGTGCGTTCGCTTCGGCACCCTCGGCACGTCGTCATCCGGACGGCCCCGCTCGGAAACGTCCGCCGCGTCCTGCGCGCGCCCCAATCTCGGCGCTCAGGTGGCGTTCACCGTTCGATGCTTTCGAAGCAGATGCGCTCCCTTCGGGTTCGGTTGCTGGCGCGACCGAACATGATGTCTGCGGCGGCGGCCCTTCGCGCCGAAGCAGCGTAGCAACCGGCGCGGTCCGGGCAGGCTCCGCGCCGTGCGTCGTCGGTGCGGGCGTGCGCTGCCCCGACGTCGTGGCGGGGCCGGACTTCGCCACGGGGCCGGACTTCGCGACGGGGCCGGGCCGCGTGGCGGGACAGCGCTTCGTGGCGCGAACGGGCTGGGGCGCCGGATCGGTCTCGGCGGTCCGGCCTCCGAAATTCCGCGTCCTCCTGAACCGCGCCATGAACTCGTCGCCGAAGGCCCGACGCGCCGCCAGCTGATTATGCGGACGGCACAGCAGGCGAACATTCTCGACGCTGGCTGGTCCGTTACGCGCTCGTGGCTTCACGTGATCGAACTCGACCCGAACCTTCGATCCGCATATGCCACCCGATTCGAGCGGCCACTGACAGCGGCCACCATCGCGCTTCCACACGTGCCGTTTCACGGCGGCAGGGATGTGGTCGGCCCGGGCCGGTGCGCGCGGGGCGGGGTGAGGCTTGTCGACGACGCCCTTTCGCCGCGCCTGCTGCTGCAGCACGAGGTCCAGGCCTACGTCGAGAACCTGTTGGAGTGTGGCGCCGGGTCGCGCGTGGGAGAGCGCGTCACGTGCGGCCTCGAGCTTCTGGAGAAAATGCCGGTCGACGGTGATGTGCAAGCGACGCAGATCGGCGGTCAGCGGCACGATCTCGTCCGGCTGAACCATCTGGACCGGTTCCGGCGAAGTCGGTCGAGCAGGGACGTGCTGGCTTGAGGCCGGCCCGGTCGTCGCCGCGCCGGCGGGTTCATCTGGATGAACCAAGACCGGCTCCGGCGAAGTCGGTCGAGCAGGGACGTGCTGGACGTGGTGGATCGAGGGTGGCCCGGTCGTCGCCGCGCGGGCGGGTTCATCTGGATGACAAATGGCGCTCATCATCGCGCCGCGGACATCAGCGGCGCCGTCAGGTGACTGGACGGCTGGCATCCCGTCCGTCGCCACAGTGGACGAGAGGTCGAACAGCTCCGCGCGTCTCGCGGGGTGGGCTCGAACACTCTGCGGTTCGAGCCCACCCTGCGCGTGAACGCGCGCGACGACGGGTGCGGCCGCCGTGATGACGACGCGATGTGGCGCGGCCCTCGGTAGGATCTCGGCCGAGACCGCCATCGCCTCTCGCTTCGAACAGTTGAAGTACCGCGGCAGGACCTCTCCGCGATTGTCCGCCGTGATGACCTTCGCGAGCTCGACGATGCTCGTGATGCACAGGCGTCCGTCGCGCAGCGGTTCGAGGACTTCCGGGAAGCTCTGCAGCAGCTCCGCCGCGACCTTCCGGTGGTACGCGGCGCCCTTCGAGAGGCCGAGCTCGCGGTGGAGGAAGTAGAAGAGGCTCGTGTAGCCGAGCTGCTCCCAGCACCTGTCACGGTCGAAGCTGGCGAGCGCGACGAGGAAATCGCCGAGAGCGCCTCGTTCGACGCGGAGGAGATCCGCAAGGCGGCGTGTCAGTTCACGTGCGTGCACCTGAACATGTGAGCAGGTCGCCCTGACATCGCGCAGCCCGAGCACTCGACGCGAATGCTCGACGCGAACGCTCGACGCGAACGCTCGACGCGAAGACTCGAGGCGAAGACTCGACGCGACGGCGAGCGCCACGGCGAGCGCCACGGCGAGCGCTCACGGGAACGCACCCCTGACCAGCGAACGGTGATTGCTCGGCGTGCGCCGCCGCGGACGGTCCCAGCGGCATACGCGCCGCCCTGCTCGAGCCAGAGCTACTTCGTTACGGCCTTCAGCGCCGGGTCGTAGTCCGGCTCGGTCGTGATCTCGGGGACGAGCTGCGTGTAGACGACGCGATCCTGCTCGTCCAGCACGACGACGGCGCGCGCGGCGAGCCCGGCGAGCGGACCGTCCTTCAGGAGCACGCCGTAATCCTCGGCGAACTTCTTCGAGCGCATGAGCGAGAGCGGGACGACGTTCTCGAGCCCCTCGGTCGTGCAGAAGCGCTTCGCCGCGAACGGCAGGTCGGCGGAGACCACCAGCACGACCGTGTTCGGGAGCGCGCTCGCCTTCGCGTTGAAGAAGCGCGTCGAGGTCGCGCAGACGGCGGTGTCGAGGCTCGGGACGATGTTCAGCACCTTGCGCTTGCCGGCGAACGAGCCGAGCGTCACGTCCTTGAGATCGGTGCCGGTGAGGGTGAAGTCGGGTGCCTTCGCGCCGTTCGCCGGCAGCTCGCCGCTGGTGTGTACGGGGGTTCCCTTCAGGGTGACGGTCGCCATCTCGGATCCTCTTTCTCGATATGTTGTGGGCGAGCGCTTGCTTACTCGGAATCCACCGCGGCGTCACATCGAATGACGGGCCCTCGCGGGGGCGCGACGCCTCTCTTCGGCGCGCGGACGCGATGCAAACGCGATCGACGCTCGACCTCGCCGAGGCGTACGCCTCGCCGAGGGACTCCACCCGATCACGGATTCGCCACGCGCTTCTCGAGCTGCGCGATCCGCTCCTGGAGCATCGCGGCGTTGCGACAGCCGCGCGCATTCTCCGCCGTGTCGAGGAAGCGCTGCATCTTCCCGGAGACGTTGAACGGCCGCTCGCCGCGCCCTACCGCCAGGCACTGTCGCTCGAAGTACGAACGGTCTGCCTCCGACACGACGTGGCCGACCACGCCCTCGTCCTGCGGCGGTGCTCCCGGCGATCCGGTGGTCGGGGGCGAGTTGCCGGGCACGTCGCTGCCGCCGTACGTGCGGTAGAGCCCGTCGATGGTCTGCCGGTATTCCTGGCGCGCCGCGAAGAGCTGGTCCTCTGGCCTCTCCTTGGCGGCGGCCGGCGCGCTGGTGCGACAGCCCGACAGGGTGAGCGGCGCCACCACGACGAGGACGCAGGCTGCGAAGGCAAGGCGCGAGGTCACATGATCGGAGTGCCCACTCGAGCGGCTCGGGGAACCTACCCGCGTTGGGGGCCGGATCGAGGTCGAGGTCGCCGACGGGCGATCACGCGTCGGCCTGGGCGAGCAGCCGCCCCGGCCTGGAGAGGCGAGTCTCGACGTCGATGCCGAGGCAGCGCAGCATCCGGACGTGCTGCTCGCACAACCCCTTCAGGACGACGCGGGGAGTGACGCGGTGGGCGGCGTCCTCGGCGAGCGTCGCGAGCGCGACGTGCTGCACGTCGCGAGCGTCCCCGAGGTCGACGACCACACACGCCGAGCGCTCGGGCAGCTCCCCGATCCGCTCGCGGACCGCGTGGACGCACGCGGGGTCCACCGTTCCGCGCACGCGCAGCACGGCGACTTCGTCTTCGTACCGCAGGTCCACTTGAGTCATCATCTCGGTTCCCCCGCTGCGCCTTCTCTGTACCGCCTGAACGGGACGCGCCGAAAGCAGCCCGCGAGGGTGCCGCCCCGCGCGGTACCTCCAGCGGGTGCGCCCCTCGACCACACCGGCAGACCTCAGCGCTCTTCGGTGAACGGGAACGCTGCGACGAGCGCGAGCGCGAACTGCGGCATCATCGCGTCCGGCAGACGAGCTGCGTCGCCCACCACCTTCACGATGCAGCCCGGCCGATAGTCGCCGAGGCAGCCGGGACCCTTCGTCTTCAGGTCGAAGGCTCGCTGGCCGTCCCGAAACACGAGGTGAGTCGGGGACACCTCGATCCGCACGTGCCTGTAGGCCCAGCGCCCCTCGACGCGCACGGTGTCGCCGTCGCGCGTGAACACGAGCCTGTCGCCGAGGCCGACGATCTCGCCCTTTCCGACGGCGAGCCGCACGCTGCGCTCGTAGACCGAGCCCGCCCACTCGGTGCCGTTCAGGAGCGCGACGTCGACCTGCGGGCCGACGATGCGGTGCTGGTCGTACGAGACGCTGTTCCCCCAGGAGACGAGCGTCCCCATGGCCTCGAAGTCGGGGGCCTCGATGCTCGGCGGCCTTGCGAACTCGACCGGCTTGCCGGCGCCCGACGAGGCGCACGCCGAGCACAGGAGCGCTGCGCAGACGATGAATGCTCGCATTCGAGAGACGATAGCACCGACCTGGCGCCCGATCGCGTAAACGGCCGCCAATCGCTCGACGCGCCATCAGCGGCGGCGCTGCGATCGCAGCGACCGGCGGCGCCGCGTCCGAGCAATCCCCATCTTGTTACCTGGCCCGCGATTGGTGGTGTGGCCCAGGGAGGAATGCGAATGAGGACGATGGTGGCGGTCTTGGCGTTGTCGCTGGCGGTTGCGACTCAGGCGCAGGGGAGCTCGGGCTCGTCGAGCACCGGCAGCAGCTCGGGGACCCCGGGATCGATGTCGGGGAGCGGAAGCACGTCGGGATCCTCGGGATCGATGTCGGGTACCGGGAGCAGCTCCGGCGCGACCGGCAGCATGTCCGGCTCGAGTGACGACATGTCGGGCACGAGCGGGATGTCGAGCTCCACCGACACGAGCCACAGAGGGCGGATGCACGGCTCGATGGCCGGCGGCGGCATGTGCGATCAGATGATGACCGCGAACACGGACGTGAAGGTCGAGAACACCAGCAACGGTGCGACGATCAAGCTCGAGGCGAAGGACAAGGCGGACGTGAAGCAGGTGCAGGAGCACGCCCGGATGATGAAGGACTGCTTGCAGGCGCACGCCTCGAAGACCGGACCGGCGCGAATGCGTCAGGGGCGGAGCGGCTCGATGAGCGGCTCTTCACCGTCATCGACGGGGACGAGCTCGGACACCGCGACCGGGACGGGCACGAGCTCCGACACGAGCAGCACCGGCGCCGGGTCCATGTCCGGCACGGGCTCGACGACGTCGCCCTCCGGCTCGGGCTCCGGGTCGAGCGAGTCCACCGCGCCGGGCACTGGCACCTCGCCAGGCACGACCGGGAAGACGGGCTCCGACACCGGCCACCTGCCGGGCAGCGGCGCCACGGGCGGGACGTCGCCTCAGTCGGGCGGCACCGGCCGGTAACCGTCGCGGCGCGGGTCGGAGCCCCGCGTGCGGCTCCGGCCCGCTCGAGCGGCCGCATAGCAAAAGCAGTTGGCCTGATCGCTGTTGCGGCGCTCCGCTGTCACACGTCGTCAGGGCGCCGACCGGCGACGACCGGCACGATCCAGGAGGCGTACTCCGCCGGGTCGCGGATCGCCGCGATCTGGTCGTCGAAGTTCGCGATGACCTCGGCGAGGGGCACCTCGGCGTGCTCCGCGATGGCGTCGCTGAACCCATCGCGCCACGCCTCCCAGATCTCGGCGAAGGTGTCGCGCGGCACGCGCAGCGTGTCCACCAGCACGAGATCGACGGAGATGTCGTCGAGCCCGAGCGCGTGGAGGATCGCGGGTGCCCGCCGCCCGATGAACATGTCGGTGCCGACGGCCGCGCCGAAGCGCGCGGCGACCGCGGGCCACATGCGAAGCGGATCGAGCTCCCGCCGCGGCATCTGGATGAGCCCGTAGTCCTCCGGGATGAGGTGGACCCAGCCGCCCGGACGCGTCACGCGGACGAGCTCCGCGATCGCGCGCTCGGCGTGCGGGATCGACTGCAGCACGTGCCGGCAGACGACGAGATCGAACGACGCGTCCGGGACGCCGAGGCCGAAGAGCGTCCGGTGCTCGAAGCGGAGGCGATCGCCGACGTGGGTGGACAGCGATCGCGCGCGCTCGAGGTGATGATCCAGGATGTCGACGCCGAGGACCGTGGCGCGGGGGAACGCCTCGGCGAGCCTGCGCGAAGCCTCTCCCGTGCCGCAGCCGGCGTCGAGGATCGCGGGCGCCGCGGGGAGCGCGTAACGGCGGATGAGCGGCAGCTCCTGGGGCCAGATCGCGCGCGCCTGCGCGCTCAGGGTGCGGACCATCGACTCGTCCGCCATCTGCCGATGTTGCGGGTTGAGGTCCATGCGCGTGCGGTAACGCCGCGCCGCGCGAGCGGCAACCCGGGCGCGACGGCCAGAACGACTCGCCGGGTTGCGCCGACGTCTGCCCCTGGCGCGCTTTCGGTGGCCCGGACGCGCCCGCGGCTCCAAGTAGCGGCATGCGTTCGACCACCCGCGCCGCAGCCGGAGCCCTGGCGCTCGCGGCGGCGATGGGCATCGGTCGATTCGCGTACACGGCGCTGCTGCCGCCGACGCAGGCGGCGCTGGGGTTCGACGACCGTGCCGCCGGCGCCATCGCGTCGCTGAACCTGCTCGGCTACCTCGCCGGGGCGCTCGTCGCCCGCGTGCTGCGACCGCCCGCGCAGCGGGTGTTCGCGCTGCGCGCCGGGCTCGCGGCGACCGCCGTCGCGACGGCGCTCCTCGCGTGGACGACGGGCCTGCTGGGGTGGGGTGTCCTGCGCACCGCGTCGGGCGTGGCGAGCGGCCTCGTGTTCGTGCTCGGGTCCGCCGCCGCGCTCGAACCGGGAGACGACGGCGCCCCGCCGCGCCCCGGGCTCCTCTTCGCGGGCGTCGGAGCGGGCATCGCGCTCTCCGGGGTCATGGCGGCCGCGCTGTCGCGCTCGGACTGGCGGGTAGCATGGCTCGTGCTCGCTGTCGCCGCGGCGGCGCTCGGCGCGCCCGCGTGGCGGATCCTCGCCGTCACCTCGGCGCGTGGCGGCGTGGCGGGTCCTGGAGCCGCGCCGCGCGAGGGCGGAGCGCGCGCGTCGATCGCGCTGCCGCGCCTCGCGTCTGCGTACTTCCTCGAGGGCCTCGGCTACATCGTGAGCGGCACGTTCGCGGTGGTCGCGGTGCAGCGCACCCCGGGCCTCGAGGGCCTCGCGGCGTGGACCTGGGCGCTGGCCGGCCTCGCGGCGATCCCGTCCGCGCTCGCGTGGACGTGGCTGGGCGGCCGCACGGGCCTCCGCGCGGCGCTCGCGATCGCGTTCGCGGTCCAGGCCGCAGGCATGGCGCTCCCGTCCATCTCCGCGTCCGCCGCCGCGGCGATCGCGGGCGCAGTGCTCTTCGGCGGCACGTTCATGGGCATCACCGCGCTGACGATGACCGCGGCCCGCGAGATCGCGCCCGCCGCGGTGGCGCGGCTCATCGCCTCGCTCACGGTCCTCTACGGGGTAGGGCAGGTCATCGGCCCGATCGTCGCGGGCGCGATCTCCAGGCGCGCAGGCGATCCGAGGCCGGCCGTGCTCGCGGCGGCGCTGGCGGTCGGCGTGGGCGGCGCGATCGTCGCGTGGCCGCCGCGCAGGCGCTGAATCACAGCATCGCGCGCCGCATGTCGCCGAGGATCCCGGAGAGGTGCGTGATGAAGCGCGCCCCGAGCGCGCCGTCGACGACGCGGTGGTCGTACGAGAGCGAGATCGGCAGCATCAGGCGCGGCTCGAACGACTCGCCGTTCCAGACCGGCTTCATCGCGCTGCGAGACACGCCCAGGATCGCGACCTCCGGCGCGTTCACGATCTGCGTGAACGCGGTCCCGCCGATCCCGCCGAGGCTGGAGATCGAGAAGCTGCCGCCCTGGATGTCGGAGAGCGACAGCTTTCCCTCGCGCGCCTTCGCCGCGAGCTCGGCGAGCTCGCGCGCGATGTCGACGATCCCCTTCTTGTCGGCGTCGCGCAGCACCGGGACGACGAGGCCGTTCGGCGTGTCCGCGGCGAAGCCGATGTGGAAGTAGTGCTTCAGCACGAGCTGGTCGCCGTCGAGCGAGGCGTTCACCTCGGGGAACTTCTTCAGCGTCGCGACGCAGGCCTTCACGAGGAACGCGAGCAGCGTGACCTTGACGCCGTCCTTGCCGGCCTCGGCGTTCAGCTCCTTCCGGAAGCGCTCGAGGTCGGTGATGTCCGCCTCGTCGTACTGCGTGACGTGCGGGATCGTGACCCAGTTCCTGCCCAGGTTGCCCTTCGACAGCTTGCGGATCCGCGAGAGCGGCTTCGCCTCGACGGGGCCGAACTTCGCGAAGTCGACCTTCGGCCAGGCCGGCAGGTCGAGCCCGAGGCCGCCGCCGCCCGACGGGCGCGCCGTCATCGCCTCCTTCACGAAGTGCTGCACGTCGTCGTGCAGCACGCGGCCCTTCGGCCCCGAGCCGTTCACCTCGGTGAGATCCACGCCGAGCTCGCGCGCGAGCTTCCGCACCGACGGCGACGCGTGCGCGGGTGCGCCTCCGCCGGCCTCGGGCGCGGCGCGGACGGGGCGCACGGCGGCTTCGTCCCCGCGGGCGGCGCCCGTCGGGGCCCGCTCGGCGCGCGCCGGTTCCGCCCGTGCCTCGCTGCGCGTACCGGGCTCCGGGCGGAGCGTGGCGGCAGCGCTCGCCTGCGCAGCCGCGCCCGGCTCGCGCCCTTCGATGACGTCGAGCCGGACTCCGCGCGCGGCGTCCGACTCCTGCGGCGGCGCCTCCGACGTCGCGAGGAGGAGGAGCACGCTGCCCTCGCTGACGTGATCGCCGGTCTTCACCTTCAGCTCGCGCACCGTCCCCCCGACCGGCGCAGGCACGTCCATCGTGGCCTTGTCGGACTCGAGCGTGACGAGCGGCGCGTTCGCGGTCACGGTGTCGCCGGGCTTCACGAGCACGTCGATGATCGGGACGTCGGCGTAGTTGCCGATGACCGGCACCTTCACCTCGATCGTCTCGCCACCCCCGGCGGCCGCGCCGCCTGCGGCGGCGGTCGCCGCGCGCGCGCCGCCCGCGGGCGCGGCCTCTCGGCGCTTCGCCGGCTCCGGCTTCGCGGCCTCTTCTCGCTTCGGAACGGCAGCCTCGACTGCGCCCTTCGGCGGAGGCGGCGTCTCCTTCATGCCTCGCGCGGGCGCCGCGTCCTTCCCCTCGACGGGCTCCAGGCGCGACGCCTTCGCCGCGTCCGACTCCGACTCCTGCTCGCGCCCGGCGTCGGATCGCTTCTGCGGCTGCGCGCCCGCGCCGTCCTGCTCCAGCGTGAGGACGACCGTCCCTTCCGCCACGCGATCGCCGATCTTCACCTTGAGCTCGCGCACCGTTCCGGCCGCCGGCGACGGAACGTCCATGGTCGCCTTGTCCGACTCCAGCGTGACGAGCGGCGCGTCGACCGAGACGCGCTCGCCCGGCTTGACGAGCACGTCGATGACGGGGACGTCCTTGTAGTCGCCGATCGCGGGAACCTTGACGTCGATGGTGGCCATTTCTCGTGTCTCGCCTCAGACCGTCCAGGGGGCGGGCTTCTCCTGATCGAGCCCGTACTTCCGGATCGCCTCGCTCGCCTTCGACGCCGGGATGGTGCCGTCGTCGGCCAGCGCCTTCAGCGCGGCCGCGGTCACGTGATACCGATCCACCTCGAAGAAGCGGCGCAGCTTCTCGCGGGTGTCGGATCGGCCGAAGCCGTCGGTGCCGAGCGTGACGTAGCGGCGGTTCACGAGGTACGGCCGGATCTGCTCCGGGAACGTCCGGATGTAGTCGGTCGCGGCGATCGCCGGGCCCTGCGCCTCCGCGAGGCACGTCTCGACGTACGAGCGCTTCCGCGGCGCCTCCGGATGACGGATGTTGTGGCGCGCGACGAGGAGCCCCTCGCGTGCGAGCTCGGTGAAGCTCGGGCACGACCAGAGGTCCGAGTCGACGCCCCAGTGGTTCTTCAGCAGGTCGGCCGCCGCGATCACCTCGCGGAAGATCGCGCCCGAGCCGAGGAGCTGCACGCGCGGCGCCTTCCCGCCCTTCGGGCCGGCCTTGAAGAGGTACATGCCCTTCACGATCCCGGGCTCGGCGCCGTCCGGCATCGCCGGGTGCGCGTAGTTCTCGTTGAGGGCGGTGACGTAGAAGTAGACGTCCTGCTGCTCGGCGTGCATGCGGCGCAGGCCGTCGTGCAGGATGACCGCGACCTCGTACGAGAACGTGGGATCGAACGAGACGCAGTTCGGGATCACCGACGAGAGCACGTGCGAGTGTCCGTCCTCGTGCTGGAGGCCCTCTCCGTTCAGCGTCGTGCGCCCGGAGGTCCCGCCGATGAGGAACCCGCGCGCCCGCATGTCGCCCGACGCCCAGGCGAAGTCGCCGACGCGCTGGAAGCCGAACATCGAGTAGAAGAGGTAGAACGGGATCATCGGCTCGTTGTGCACCGAGTACGCGGTCGCAGCCGCGATCCACTCGCACATCGCGCCGGCCTCGGTGATGCCCTCCTGGATCACCTGCCCCTGCTTGTCCTCCCGGTAGAACGCGAGCTGCGCGGCGTCCTCCGGCGTGTAGAGCTGCCCGACGTGGCTCCAGATGCCGAGCTGCCGGTACATGCCCTCCATCCCGAACGTCCGCCCCTCGTCGGGCACGATCGGGACGAGCCGGGCGCCGACCTTCTTGTCGCGGGCCAGGATCTGCATGAACTGGACGACGGCCATCGTCGTCGAGAGCTGCCGCTCCTCGCTCGACTTCAGCAGCCGCTCGAAGGTGGAGAGCGGCGGGATCTCGAGCGAGCGTGACTTGCGGCGCCGCTTCGGCCGATCGCCGCCCAGCTCGTGGCGGCGCGCGCGCAGGTACTCGAGCTCCTTCTCCGGCAGCGTGAGGAACGGGATCTCCTCGAGCTTGTCGTCGGGGACCGGGAGGTTGAAGCGGTCGCGGAAGCGCCGGATCGACTCGGTCGGGATCTTCTTCGCCTGGTGCGCGACGTTCATCGCCTCGCCGGCCTCACCCATGCCGTAGCCCTTGATCGTCTTCGCGAGGATGACCGTCGGCTGGCCGCGGTGGTTCGCAGCCTGGTGGTACGCGGCGTACACCTTGAACGGATCGTGGCCGCCCCGGTTCAGGCGCCAGACGTCGTCGTCCGACAGCTCCGACACGAGATCCTTCAGCTCGGGCGAGTTGAAGAAGTGCTCGCGCACGAACGCGCCGTTGCGGCTCTTGTAGAGCTGGTACTCGCCGTCGACGACCTCCATCATGCGGCGCTGCAGGGCGCCGTTCTTGTCGCGCGCGAGGAGGGGGTCCCAGTAGCGGCCCCAGATCACCTTGATGACGTTCCACCCGGCACCGCGGAACGTGCTCTCGAGCTCCTGGATGATCTTGCCGTTGCCGCGCACCGGCCCGTCGAGGCGCTGCAGGTTGCAGTTCACGACGTAGATGAGGTGATCGAGCTTCTCGCGGCCGGCCATGCCGATCGCGCCCATCGACTCGGGCTCGTCCATCTCGCCGTCGCCGAGGAACGCCCAGACCTTGCGCCCCTCCGTGTCGGCGATGCCGCGGTCGTGCAGGTAGCGCATGAACCGGGCCTGGTAGATCGACATGAGCGGCCCGAGGCCCATCGACACCGTCGCGAACTGCCAGAAGTCCGGCATGAGCCACGGGTGCGGGTAGGACGAGAGACCCTTGCCGTCCACCTCCTGCCGGTAATTCCTGAGCTGCTCCTCCGTGAGGAGGCCCAGGAGGAACGCGCGCGAGTAGATGCCGGGCGCGGAGTGGCCCTGGATGAGCACGACGTCGCCGGGCCGCTCCTCCGTCGACGCGCGCCAGAAGTGGTTGTAGCCGACGTCGTACAGCGTCGCGGCCGACGCGAAGCTCGCGATGTGTCCGCCGACGTTCGTGTGCAGGTTCGCGCGGACCACCATCGCCATCGCGTTCCAGCGCACGTAGTGCCGGATCGTCCGCTCGATCGCGAAGTCGCCCGGGAAGCGCGCCTGCTGCGAGACGGGGATCGTGTTCACGTACCCGGTGTTCGCCGAGAAGGGCAGGTACGCGCCCGAGTTCCGCGCCCGTTCGATGAGCTGCTCGATGAGGAAGTGCGCGCGCTCGGGGCTCTCGCGCTCAACCACCGCGTCCAGCGCGTCCAACCATTCGCGTGTTTCCTGCGGATCGAGGTCTGAGGCCGCCATCTGTCGTTCCCGGGTGAAAGAGGGTTTCGCGGTCCTTAAGGGCGGGCGTGCCGCCTGGCAAACGGGTGGAGGGTACTGGTCGCTTTTTTTCCCCTCGGGGGGAATTAGGTTTGCCGAGGGGCGCGATGCGAGGAGGGAGGTCGGACCACGGTGGCGGCGAGCGGCGGGTCCGCGGAGATGCACGCCGGTCGAGCCAGCCCCGCCGCCGGCTGGAGCCCGCGCTCGAGGTGATGGAGGCGCTCTGGGCGCTCGACCATGCGCTCCAGGAGCGGGAGCGGAGCGCGGCCGGACGCTTCGGTATCACGCGGTCGCAGCGCGTCGTGCTGCGGATCGTGGGTCAGCGTCCGGGCGTCTCGGCCGGCGACCTGTCGCGCATCCTCCACGTCCATCCGAGCACGCTCACTCCGGTGCTCCATCGCCTGGTCGAGAGTGGGCTCCTCGGGCGGGCGCCGGATCCGGCCGATCGGCGGCGGGCCGTGCTGCGCCTCAGTCGCCGCGGCAAGCGCATCGACGACATCTGCGCCACCCGCATCGACGCCGTCATGAGCGCGGCGCTTTCGCGACTCGATCGGTCGGACGTCGCCGCGATGCGGCACGTGCTCGAGGCGCTCGCGGAAGCACTGGCGACGGAGCCCTCGGCGCCCCAGGCCGAGCCGGACGCGGCTTCGCCCTGATGGTCGGCTGCGACGCTCCCGGGCGCTGGCCTGCGGCAAAGAGCGCAGGATGCCGCCGGCGAGAGTCGTTGGCGCCGCGGCGGATCCCGCCGTAAGAAGCGACGATGATCTCGACCAAAGGCTGGGCTGCCCCATCGGCGCGCGCACCGCTCGCGCCGTTCGAGTTCTCGCGCCGCGAGGTCGGCGAGCACGACGTGCTCATCGACGTCGCGTACTGCGGGATCTGCCACTCGGACGTCCATCAGGCGCGCGACGAGTGGGGCGGGTCGCTGTTCCCGATGGTGCCCGGTCACGAGATCGTCGGCCGCGTCGTCAAGGTGGGCGCGCGCGTCGAGCGCTTCCGGGAGGGCGACCTCGCGGGCGTCGGCTGCATGGTCGACTCGTGCCGCGTCTGCGAGAACTGCCGCCGGGATCTGGAGCAGTTCTGCCAGAAGGGCGCGGCCATGACGTACAACGGCACCGAGATGGACCGGGAGACGCCGACGTACGGCGGCTACTCGAACCGTCTCGTCGTGGCCGAGCGCTTCACGCTGAAGGTCCGGCCCGACCAGGAGCTCGCCGGCGTCGCGCCGCTCCTGTGCGCCGGGATCACGACGTACTCGCCCCTGCGCCACTGGAAGGCGGGGCCGGGGAAGCGCGTCGGGGTCGTCGGCCTCGGCGGGCTCGGGCACATGGCGGTGAAGCTCGCGGCGTCGATGGGTGCCGAGGTCACGATGCTGAGCACCTCGCCGCGCAAGGAGCAGGACGCGCGCAGGCTCGGCGCGAGTCAGTTCGCGAACACGTCGGACCGCGCCACGTTCAAGAAGCTCGCGAACGCGTTCGACATCATCGTCGACACGATCTCCGCGCCGCACGACCTGAACGCCTACCTCGGCATGCTGCGCGTCGACGGCGCGATGGTGCTGCTCGGCGTCCCTCCCGAGGCCGCGCCGGTGAACGCGTTCTCGCTCATCGGGGGGCGGAAGAGCCTCGCCGGTTCGCTCATCGGCGGCATCGCCGAGACGCAGGAGATGCTCGACTACTGCGCCGACCACCGGATCACCTCCGACGTCGAGGTGATCCCGATCGACAAGGTCAACGAGGCGTACGAGCGGATGCTGCGCTCCGACGTGCGCTACCGCTTCGTCATCGACATGGCGAGTCTTTAGACGGGAACTGCGTTCCCGCCCCGCCGGCAGAGCCGTCGGTGTGCGGCCGGCGACATCGGTGCCCCACCCATGGCTGCGGCGGAGCCGAGCTCGGTTCGCCCTCCGCTCCGCTGCGGGCTCCCGAGCTATCCGCCGGGCGCGGCTTCGCCGCGCTGGACCACGCTACGGCGTCAGCACCGCGCGCCCGACGAGCTCGCCGGCCGCGAGGGCGTCGAGGCCTTCCTGGAACCGGTCGAGCGGGAAGGTTCGATCGACGACGGTCTCGACGCGCCCGTCGGCGACGAGCTGCACCGCCTGCTCGAGCTCGGCGAGTGTGTTCCCGACGGACGCGGTGACGATCTGCTCGCCGATGACGAGCCGGATCGGGTGCACCTGCAGCTCGTCCTGCGAGTAGCCCACGAAGACCAGCCGCCCGCGCTTCGCGAGCGCGTCCAGGCTGGCGGCCATCGTCTCGCGGGTCGCGACGAGCTCGAAGACGACGTCGGCGCCGCGGCCGCCTGTGAGCTCGCGGACGCGTGACGCGACG
>DASSQI010000215.1:0-12794 GCA_035702585.1 Anaeromyxobacteraceae bacterium | reverse complement strand
TCCGCTTCGGCGGCGAGCCGGTGCGGTTCTGGTTGCGCTGATCGCGGCGCACGTCCGCAGTCGCGTTGACACGCGCTGATTCGAGGCTGCCCCGGTCACACCGGACGGGTATCTTCTCGCGGTGCCGACACTGACGCTGATCGACGGCTCGGGGTTCATCTTCCGCGCCTACCACGCGCTGCCTCACCTCTCGACGACCAAGGGCGTGCCGACGAACGCCGTCTACGGCTTCACGACGATGCTGCTCAAGGCGCTGCGCGAGCGCGCCCCGACGCACGTCGCGCTGGTCTTCGACGCCGGACGCAAGAGCTTCCGGAACGAGCTCGACGCCACCTACAAGGCGAACCGTCCGGAGGCGCCCGACGACCTCGCGACCCAGTTCCCGCTCGTGAGGCAGGTCGCGCGCGTGCTGCGCGTGCCGGTCGTCGAGGAGGCCGGTGTCGAGGCGGACGACGTGATCGCCACGCTGGCCTGCCGTGCGCGCGAGAAGGGGTGGGAGGTCGTCGTCGTCACCGGCGACAAGGACTTCGCCCAGCTCGTCGACGGCTCGGTGACCCTGTACGACCCGATGGCCGAGGCGAGCGGGCGGGGAGGGCACACCGGCCCCGCCGAGGTCGAGAAGAAGCTCGGCGTGAAGCCGGAGTCCGTCGTCGAGTACCAGGCGATCCTCGGCGACAAGATCGACAACGTGCCGGGCATCCCCGGCGTCGGCGAGGTGACGGCCAGCGCGCTGGTGCGCCGGTTCGGGACCGTGGAGGCGATGCTCGCGCGCGCCGACGAGATCCCGCTCGCGGTGCAGCGCGGCGGGGAGAAGCTGAAGGAGAAGATCGTCGCGGGCGCCGAGCGCATCCGCCTGAATCGCAAGCTCGTGGAGCTGCGCTGCGACCTCGACCTCGCGTTCGGTCCCGACGACTTCGCGCGGCAGGCGGCGGACACGGACGCGGCGCGCGCGCTCTTCAGCGAGCTCGAGTTCTCGAGGCTGGTGAAGGAGCTCCCGGCGCCGCCGCCGACGGTGCGGGCCGAGAAGCCGGAGGTGCTGCTGACCGAGGACGCGCTGAAGGCGGCGATCGCCGAGGTGGAGCCTGCGGGCGAGATGGGGCTCCGGTCGCTCTTCGCCGGGGACGACCCCCGCACGTCGCGGGTCGCCGGCATCGCGTTCGCCGCCGGCGGTCGCGCCTTCTACCTGCCGCTCGAGCACCACTACCTCGGGGCCCCCGGCCAGGTGCCAGTCGCGAGCGCGCGCGAGGTGCTGCGCCAGGTCGTCGAGAGCGACCGCGTCCGCAAGCACGCGCACGACCTCAAGGCGGAGGTCCACGCGATGCTGGGCCTCGGCCTCGAGCTGCGCGGGCCGGGGATGGACACCGAGCTGGCGAGCCGGCTGCTGCTGCCGACCCGCCGCGAGCACGCCCTCGTCGACGTCGCGCGCGAGCGCGTCTCGTGCGAGCTGCCCGGGATGGAGGGCGGTGAGCCCGTGCGCGGGAAGGCGAGGGCGACCGCGGCCGACCTGCCGGTGGAAAGCGTCGCGGCGCATGCCGCGCCGTGCGCGGCGGTGCTCCCGGAGCTCGCGGCTGCGCTGCGGCGCGCGCTGGACGAGGAGGGGCTCACGCGCCTCCACGACGAGATCGAGCGGCCCCTCGTGCCGGTGCTGGCGGCGATGGAGCGCGCCGGGATCGCGGTCGACGCGGCGGCGATGGAGGCGATGAGCGTCGAGTTCGGCAAGGCCATGCGCGAGCTCGAGGCCCGCATCCACGACGCCGCCGGTCACGCGTTCAACGTCGCGTCCACGCGCGAGCTGGGCCAGGTGCTGTTCGAGGAGCTGAGCCTGCCGGTGCTGAAGCGCCTCAAGACGGGACCGTCCACCGATCAGGACGTCCTCGAGAAGCTCGCCGAGCAGCACCCGTTGCCGCGGCTCGTCCTCGAGCACCGCTCGCTCTCGAAGCTGAAGGGCACGTACGTGGACGCGCTGCCGCAGCTCGTCGACCCGAAGGACGGCCGCATCCACACGACGTTCCACCAGGGCGGCGCCGCGACGGGCCGGCTGTCGTCGTCGGATCCCAACCTCCAGAACATCCCGGTCCGGACCGACCTGTCGCGCAGGATCCGCTCCGCGTTCGTCGCCCCGCCGGGGCGGCTGCTCGTCTCGGCGGACTACTCGCAGATCGAGCTCCGCATCCTGGCGCACTTCGCCGACGACCCGTCGCTCATCGAGTCGTTCCGCACCGGAGAGGACGTGCACGCGCGGACCGCGGCCGAGACGTTCGGCGTGACCGCGAGCGACGTCTCCCCGGACCAGCGGCGCATCGCGAAGGTGCTCAACTTCGGCATCGCGTACGGGCTCTCGGCGTTCGGGCTCTCGCAGCGGCTCGATCTGCCCGCGGCCGAGGCGCAGGCGATCATCGACCGCTACTTCGCGCGCTACGCTGCCGTGAAGCGCTGGCTGCAGTCGACCATCGAGGAGGCGCGCAAGACGGGCGAGGTGCGGACGCTGTACGGCCGCAAGCGGGCGCTGCCCGAGATCACCTCGCGAAACCCGGCGCTGCGTCAGGGCGCCGAGCGGATGGCGGTGAACACCCCTATCCAGGGCACCGCCGCCGACGTCGTGAAGCTCGCGATGCTGCGCGTCGACGCGCGGCTGCAGCGCGAGCGGCTCGACGCGCAGATGCTGCTGCAGGTGCACGACGAGCTCGTGCTCGAGGTGTCGGAGGGCGACGCCGACGCGCTGACGGCGCTCGTCACGGAGGAGATGGAGCACGCCGCCGAGCTGAAGGTGCCGCTCATCGTCGAGGCCGGGCGCGGCCGCAGCTGGGCGGATGCTCACTAGCGCGCGCCCACTCCCGCGCGCTTCAGCGCGCGGAACAGGCCCGCAAGGCACATTCGTCAGAAGCGTGGATGCAACGTCGCGCCTCGGACCCGTGGATCGAGCGGCGCCCCCGGTGGCGCTCGGCTGCCGGGGACATCCACGCGGCCGGGGAGCCCCGAGCCGCGTCCTCGACCCGCGCCGTCAGTAGCCTCTCTCCCACAGCGTCAGCGCGCCCGTCGCGACGTCGATGATGCCGGAGTGGACGGGCATGCGCGGGAGGTAGGGCGCGTCGCGGATGGCGCGCACCGTGTCGTTCGTCGCCTCCCGGAGATCCGTCAGGAGCCCGAAGAACTCGTCGATCGGAGCCGGCACGCTCTCCCGCGGGACCCCGCGCCGCGCCATCGCCGCCTCCACGTCCGGTCCCCGGAGCCTGGCCGCGCCGCAGTCCGTGTGCGCGAGCACCAGCACCTCCTGGCAGTCGTTCACGTAGATGCTCGCCGCGAGCGCGCGGAGCACGTCGGAGCCGGCCGCGACGTGCGCACCGGGGACGCGGACCGCCACCGCGTGGCCACGCTCGACTCCGAGCGCGAAGCCGAAGAACCGCGTCAGCCGCGGGTCGACGCAGGTCACGATGCACAGGTGACGGTTGGCGACGAACGTTCCCTTGTCGCCTGGCGCGTGCACCGCCTTCTGGTTCGCGTCGAGGATCTCGTCGAGCAGCGCCACTTGGGCCTCCTGTCGGTCGCGTTGGCGTTCGGGCTCACCGTGAGCCCGGGTCGGCGGTGATGCTCTGCGGCGCGCCTCCGCAGTGATACTGCGGCGGTGCCTCTGCGGCATGGCTTCGCGCTGATGCCTCGGCGGTGATCCGCGGGGCGCTCGTGCGGCTTGCCTCCGCGGCGGGGTGAGCGCCGCGGCGGCGTTCCGCGAGGGGGGGCCTCGGGGGCTACTCCGCGGCTTCGTCCGCCGTCTTCTTCCGGGCGGGGAGGAACTCGACGCGATCCTCGCGCTCGCCGTCGCCGAACGCCTCGACCAGCTTGTCGTGCGCGCGCAGCACCGAGCGCAGCTGCGCCGCCAGCTGGATCCGCTGACGCTTCAGCTCTCCGATGTCGTCGACGATCCGCTGGAACCGCGCGTGCGCGCCCTGGACGATGCGGTCGGCCTGCAGCTCGGCCTCCGCGACGAGCAGGTCCGCCTCCTTGCGGGCGTTGTCGCGAAGCTCCTCGCACGTCTTCTGCGCGGTGATGAGCGTGTCCTGCAGGACGCGCTCACGGGAGCGGAGCTCCGCCATCTCCTCGTCCTTGCGCGAGACCTCGTCCTGGAGACCCTGCAGCTCGGTCGTGAGCGCCTCGAACGCCTCGGCGACGTCCCCGAGGAACGCGTGGACCTCCTCCGGATCGTAGCCGCGCATCTTCCGCGCGAACCGGCGGTGGGTGATGTCGAGTGCAGTGATCTTCATCGGGAGGCTCCCCCCATCAATGATACCCGAGCGGGCGAACCCGGTCGATGCCGTGACCGTGTGAACCTCGCGCGCGGTGCGCGCAGGTAGCGGGCCCGCACTGCGCGAGAGGCGGGGCCGCAGTGCGCGCGGGGCCGCAGTGCGCGAAGGTAGGGGGACGCGAACGCGCGGCGCGCGAACGGCGGGGTCTGTGGTGCGCGAGCGCGGGCGCGGTGCGCCAAGGCGGTAGCCTGCGGCACGCCAGAGCGGGGAGCGGCGTACGAGAACGGTGGGCGTTCTCAGCCCCGACACACGCGTTTTCCCGCGCCACCCGCATGGCACGGGCGTAAGCTCGCCGGCCTTCAATACGCCCCGGAGGGGGCAAGAGCGCGGTCGCGACGGCGTCGGATCACACGTCGCGGATCGCCCAGGGGAACGACCGATGATCAGGAACATCAAGGCACTGTGCGTGGCGCTGGCCGTCGCGCTCACGCTCCCGGCCGTCGCGAGCGCGCAGACGCCCGAGGCCCACGGAGCTGCGCCGGGAACGCCGGCGCCCCACGGAGCTGCCCCCGCGACGCGGGGGGCCCACGGAGCGCCGGCGACGCACGCCGCACCGAGCGCGGTGAACCCGGACGCAGCCTGGGCCGACCTCGTCGCCGGCAATCAGCGCTTCCGCAAGGGCAAGCCGCAGGCGCACCGCATGACCCCGGCCCGCTTCGCGGAGCTGGCGAAGGGGCAGCACCCGAAGGCGATCGTGCTGACGTGCTCCGACTCGCGCGTGCCGCCCGAGCTCCTCTTCGATCAGGGCGTCGGCGAGGTGTTCGTGATCCGCCTCGCCGGGAACGTGCCCGCGAAGGCGGCGATCGGTAGCATCGAGTACGCCGCCGAGCACCTCGGCAGCCAGCTGCTCGTCGTCCTCGGCCACTCGAAGTGCGGCGCCGTGGCGGCAGCCGCGACAGCTGCCACGATCGACGCCCAGTCGAACCTCGGGTGCATCCTGGCCGACATCGAGCCAGCGGTCGCGACCGCGCGGAAGAGCGGCGCGAAGGACGAGGTCGACGCCGCGGTGCACGAGAACGCGAAGCTCGTCGCCGCCACGGTGGTCGAGCGGAGCGAGGTCCTCCAGCACCTCATCCACGAGAACAAGCTCAAGGTCGTGACCGCCGTGTACGACCTCGGATCGGGCGCCGTCCGCGTCGAGGCGCCGAGCGCCGTGCCGCAGCACCACGAGGCGCCCGCGACGGTGCACTGAGCCTGAACGCGCCGCTCCGATCCCGAGCCGGGCCGCGAGGGGGCGAATCCTTCGCGGTCCGCGTCGCTCCGGCGGCGAGGACTCGCCGCGGCGAGCTGTCGCGGGCGCCGCGGCTGAATCCTTCGGGGCGACCGGGTATCTCACGGAGATGCGTGCTCCCACCGGCAAGGCTCGATTCGCGCTCGGGGTCGCCGCCGGCGCCGCGCTCGGGCTCGGCTACAGCTTCGTCTCGCAGGCGTTCGGGTCCACCTGAAGCATCGCGTGCAACCCGGCGGTCGCCGGGCTGATGGGAGCGTTCATCGGCGCCGTGTCGTTCTCGGGTACGCCGGAGCACGATCGCGGCGAGAGCAGGGGTCGCGATCCGGGTGAGGCCGGGCAGCCCCCGCCGGAGCCCTGAGCTCGAGAGCAAGTCGTCCCCGCCGGCCGACGGGCAACGGATGCGGCTCCGTTCGTGGCCGGACCGCGCCGTTCACATTTTCGTGTCTGGCAGCAGCGCCGGCGGCATGTACCCCAGCTGCGGGGTAGGGATCGGAATCTTCATGGAGCGGCAGCAAGAGACCCCTACCGAGGCGCCCCGGCTCTTTCCGAGAGCCCTGGTGCTCTCGACCGCGGTCGGCGTCTCGATCGCCGCCCTGTTCGCGGTGCTCGGGCCGATGTTCGGCCTCAAGGAGCCGTTCTTCGCGGCGGCGCTGGCGGTCGTGGGGGCGATCGCGAGCGGCGTGGCGGTGCTCTGGTGGAGCGCCGGCGAGATCCGTGGCCTCGAGCGCGCGCGCAGCCAGGAGCGGCACGCCGTCGAGGTCGAGCGGGTCGGGCTGCTCGAGCGCGAGCAGGTGGCGCGGGCCGCGGCGGAGCGGGCGAGCCGCGCGAAGGACGAGTTCATCGCGACGCTCTCGCACGAGCTGCGGACGCCGCTCAACTCGGTGCTCGGCTGGGCTCGCCTGCTGCGCCTCGGGAAGCTCGACGCGTCCGGCGTGCGGCGCGCGGTGGAGGCCATCGAGCGGGGCGCCACCACCCAGGCGCAGATCGTGGACGACCTGCTCGACATCTCACGCATCGTGCGCGGCGAGCTGAAGCTCGACGTGCGCCCGCTCGACCTCGTCGCAGTGATCGACGCCGCGGTGGACACGGTCCGCCCCGCGGCGGCGGCTCGCGAGATCGACATCGCGGTCGTGCTCGCGCCGCGCGTCGCGCAGGTCTCGGGCGACGCCGGCAGGATGCAGCAGGTGGTCTGGAACCTCCTCGCGAACGCGATCAAGTTCACGCCCGACGGAGGACTCGTCGAGGTGCGCCTCGAGCAGAACGGCGGCCGCGTCGAGATCCGCGTGCGCGACAACGGCAGCGGCATCCCGCGCGAGTTCCTGCCGCACGTGTTCGAGCGCTTCAGCCAGGCAGATTCGAGCACGACGCGGACCCACGGTGGACTCGGGATCGGCCTCGCGATCGTGCGCCACCTCGTCGAGGCCCACGGCGGGACCGTGCTGGCCGACAGCCCCGGGCCCGGCCTCGGCTCCACGTTCACCGTGAGCCTGCCCGTCACCGTCCCGAAGCAGCGCCCGCGGCTCGACGAGCGCGGCACGCCGGCGCCGCAGCCCCGGTCGGTGACGAAGCCGGTCGCGGTGCTCGGCGGGCTGCGGGTGCTCGTGGTCGACGACGACGCGGACACGCTCGACGTGATGAGGCAGCTCCTCGAGCAGGCCGGCGCCGTCGTCACCGCGGTGGACGGCGCCGAGGCGGCGCTCGCGCAGCTCGAGCGCGAGCTGCCGGACGTGCTCGTCTCCGACATCGCGATGCCGGGACAGGACGGCTACGCGCTCATCCGGCGCGTGCGTCAGCTCTCGCCGGAGCGCGGCGGCCTCTTGCCCGCGGCCGCCCTCACCGCGTTCGCGCAGACCGAGCATCGACAGGAGGCGCTCCTCGCCGGATACCAGCTGTTCCTCACGAAGCCCGTCGAGCCCGCGGAGCTGACCGAGGCGGTCGCGAAGCTCGCGCGCCGCGCGGCCGGCTGACCTGGCCCCGTGCTATCTTTCGCGCCCCGTTCGCATGGCCTTCGACGACATCCTCGGACAGGAAAGGGCACTCGGATCGCTCCGCGCAGCGCTGCGCCGGGGCGCGCTCCACCACGCGTACCTGTTCGGCGGCCCCGCCGGCACCGGCAAGGGCAGCGCGGCGCGCGTGCTCGCGCAGGCCGCGAACTGCGACCGCGGCGATCGCGTGGACGAGCCCTGCGGCGAGTGCGGCCCCTGCCGGAAGATCGCGCGCGGCGTGCACCCCGACGTCTTCGTGCTGTCCGACGAGCGGTCGATGGTGAAGGCCGGCCGCTGGGAGGCTCGCGGCGGCCGCTCGCCGTCGAAGGACATCGTGGTCGATCAGGTGCGCGACCTCGTCGATCACCGCCTCGCGATGAAGCGCGTCGAGGGGCGGCGGCGCTTCGTCGTGATCGATCCCGCCGACGCGATGAACGTGCAGGCGCAGAACGCGCTCCTCAAGACGCTGGAGGAGCCGCCCGAGGTCACGACGGACGTGCTCGTCGCGTCGAGCCCCGACGCGCTCCTGCCCACGATCCGCTCGCGCTGCGCGCGCGTGACGTTCGCGCCGCTGCCGGACGCGCTCGTCGCGGAGCGCCTGCAGAAGGAAGGGCGCGGCGCCGAGGAGGCGCGGCTCGCGGCCGCGCTCGCGGCGGGGTCGCTGGGGCGCGCGCTCGAGCTCGACACGAAGGAGCTGGGCGCGGTGAGGGAGGCGCTCACGGCCGCGGCTGCGCTCGACGCCCGCGACGCCCGCGCGTGGCTCGGCTTCGCGGCGGAGCACGGAAAGGATCGCGAGCGCGCGCGAGAGCTGTGCGAGCTCCTGCTCGTGTGGCTGCGGGACGTCGTCGCGGTGCAGGCGGCGGCTGACGACGCGCCGCTCGCCCTCGGGGGGCTCGCGCCGGAGACGGCGCGCGCCGCGGCGGCGATCTCGCCGGCGGAGGTGCTGCGCCGCAGGGAGGCCGTGCGCCGGACGATCGCTGCGCTCCGGCAGAACGCGGTCGCGACGCTCGCGCTCGAGCGGATGCTCATCGAGTGGTTCGCACCGACGGAGGGCGGCGGCCGTGCCGAGTCCCCGCGGTTCTAGGAAGAGCGACGCGGCGACGCTCGAGACCTGCCTCGCGGAGGTGCGCGCCGGCAAGCCCGCGCCGGTGTACCTGCTCGACGGCGACGCGTTCCTCTCCGGACGCGCGGCGCGCGAGCTCGCGACGGCGCTGGTCCCGGAGTCGCAGCGGTCGCTGAACCTCGCCGAGCTCGACGCCGCGGCGAGCCCGGCGGAGGTCGCCACCGAGCTCGGGACGACCGGGCTCTTCGGCGGCGGCAAGGTCGTGCTCGTGCACGAGCCGGCGTTCCTCACCTCGAAGGAGGACGGCGCCGACGCGTTCGAGCGGGCACGCGAGATGTGGACCGATGGCCGCCAGCGCGAGGCCGCGCGACGGCTGCTCGCCCTCGCCGCGAAGGCGGGCTGGAGCGTGAAGGACCTCGCGCCGGAGGACGGCGATCCGCCGGGCCAGGCGGAGTGGTCGCGCGAGCTGGGCGTCGAGTGGAAGTCGGGCGACGACGCGTTCGTGCGCGACGCGGCGCGGTTCGCGCTCGAGCGCGACATGAAGGCGGCGAAGGACGACTCGAGCGCGCTCGACGCGCTGCTCGCGAGAGGGATCCCGCGCGGCCACGTGCTCGTCGTCGCCGCGGGCAAGGTCGACGGCAAGCTCCCGCTCGTGAAGAAGCTCGCCGCCGCCGGGCGCCGCGTGACGTGCGCGGTGGAGCGGACCGGCACCTGGCAGGATCAACGCATCGAGCTCGGGCCCGTCGTCGCGACGCTGCTCGCGGGCACCGGCAAGGTGGTGGAGCCCGCGGCGCGCGAGCGCCTCGCGGAGCTCCTCGGCGACGACGCCCGCGCCCTCGCGCGCGAGCTCGAGAAGCTCACGGCGTACGTCGGCGACCGGAAGACGATCCGCGTCGAGGACGTGGACGAGATGGTGACGCGCGTCGCGTCCGACCCGTTCTTCGCGCTCGGGAACGCCGTCGAGGCGCGCGACCTCCGCGGCGCGCTCGGCGTCCTCGATCGCAGCCTCGCCGACGGGGCGAGCCCGTTCATGATCCTCTCGAACCTCGCGAGCACGTTCCGGCGGCTCGTCGTCGAGCAGGAGCGGGCGCGCGCGGTGGCCGGCGACCGTCCCATCCGCTCCCCCCGCGAGTGGGAGAGCGTCGTGTACCCGACGATCCCCGACGAGGAACGGCTCGACAAGTCGGGCAAGCCGAGGCATCCCTTCGGCTTCTGGAAGAAGTACGAGGCCGCGCGCCGGTACACGCGCCGGGAGCTGCTCGGGGCGCTCTGCGCCCTCGCCGACGTGGACCTCGGCCTCAAGTCGAGCGGCGACGAGCGCGTGCTGCTCGAGCGCTTCCTCATGACGACCGTTACAACGAAGACCGGGAGTGAAGTGTGACCGAGCGACTGCTCGTGACAAGCGCCCTGCCGTACGCGAACGGCTCCATCCACCTCGGCCACCTGGTCGAGTACGTGCAGACCGACGTGTACGTGCGGTTCCGGCGGGCCTGCGGCGACCACGTCGCGTACGTCTGCGCGGCCGACTCGCACGGGACGCCCATCGAGGTGAACGCGGCCAAGGCCGGCATGAGCCCCAAGGACTTCGTCGAGAAGTACCGCCGGGAGCAGCACGAGGACTTCAAGGGCTTCGGCGTCGAGTTCTCGACGTTCTACACGACCGACTCGCCGGAGAACGCGCGCTGGGCGCAGCGCATCTACCGCGCGCTCAAGGCGAAGGGTCTCGTCTACAAGCGGACCGTGGAGCAGCTCTATTGCGAGCGCGACGCGCGCTTCCTGCCCGACCGGTTCGTGAAGGGGACCTGTCCGCGCTGCGGCGCGCCGGATCAGTACGGCGACGGCTGCGAGCGGTGCGGGGCCGCGTACGATCCCCGCGAGCTGAAGGAGCCGCGCTGCGCGATCTGCGGCGCGACGCCGGTCGTCCGCGCGAGCGATCACGCCTACGTGAACCTGCGCAAGGTCGAGCCGGAGATCCGCGAGTGGGTGGAGGGGGAGGGGCACCTCGAACCGGCCGTGCGCGAGCAGGTGAAGGGGTGGCTCGCCGACCTCCAGGACTGGTGCATCACGCGCGACGCGCCGTACTTCGGCTTCCCGGTCGACGACCCCGAGTACCCGGGGAAGTTCCTCTACGTGTGGATGGACGCGCCGATCGGTTACCTCTCGTCCGCCGAGCACTACTTCGCGGAAGAGGCTCCCCTCGCGAGTCGGCGCTCGCCCGCCGAGTTCGAGGCGCTCTACCTCGCGCCGGGCGCGCCGTCGCGGCTCGAGCACTTCATCGGCAAGGACATCCTGCGGTTCCACGCGGTGTTCTGGCCGGCGATGCTGCGCGCCGCGGGCCTCAAGACGCCCGATCGCCTCGCGGTGCACGGGCACCTGACCGTGAACGGCGAGAAGATGTCGAAGTCGCGCGGGACCTTCATCACCGGCCGGACGTACCTCGACTCCGGGCTCGATCCGGAGCTCCTGCGCTACTTCTACGCCGCGAACCTCGGGCCGGGCGTGTCCGACCTGGACCTCGCGCTCGAGGAGTTCCGCAACCGCGTGAACGCCGACCTCGCGAACAACATCGCGAACCTCGCCTCGCGCGTGCACGCGCTCGTCCGCAAGGAGAGCGGCGGCACGATCGCGCCGGAGGTGGACCCGATGATCCGCGAGGCGACCGTCGCGGCGCTTCGGACGGCCCGCGAGGCGTTCGGAAAGCTCGAGTACCGCGACGCGGTCCGCGCGCTCGCCGAGCTCGCCAGCATCTGCAACAAGGAGCTGCAGGACCGGAAGCCGTGGGAGGCCCCCGGCGCGCACGGGACGCGGCTCCTGCTCTACTCGGTCTCGCGCGCGATCGTGGGTATCGCGACCGGCCTCGCGCCGGTGATGCCGGGGTTCGCGGTCGGTCTCGCCCGCGCGTTCGGGCAGGAGTCGCTGCCCGCGTGGATACCCGACCTGGATCCGTTCACCGGCGCCACGGTCGCCGCGGCCGACAAGCCGCCGCAGATCGCGCGCCTCGACGCGAAGCAGGTGCAGAAGCTCATCGTGACGAACGGCGCGCCCGAGGCGCCGCAGCAGGTGAGCCGCGCCGCGAGCCCCGCGGAGTCCGCGACGAAGGCGCGCGCCACGTCGGCGGCGCAGGCGCGCGCGGCGCCCGCGCCGGTCGGCGTCATCCAGTACGACGACTTCGCGAAGGTGGAGCTCCGCGTCGCGGTCGTGCAGGCGGCGGTGCCGGTGCCGAAGGCGGACAAGCTGCTGCAGCTCACGGTCGACGCCGGGGATCCCGAGCCGAGGACGATCGTGGCGGGCATCGCCCAGGCGTATCCGGATCCGCAGGCCCTCGTCGGCAAGCGCATCGTCGTGGTCGCGAACCTCGCGCCCCGCCCGCTGCGCGGCATCACCTCCCAGGGCATGCTCCTCGCGGCCGGCGAGCCGCCGAACCTCCAGGTGGTGACGGTCGGCGAGTCGATCGCGCCCGGCACGCGCGTGAAGTAGGCGGTCTCGTGGCCCGCCTCGTCGACTCGCACGCCCACCTCGACCGCCGCGAGTACGCGGCCGACCTCGACGCGGTGGTCGGCCGCGCCCGCGACGCGGGGGTCGGGCGGATCGTGGTGGTGGGGCTCTGGCGGGGACCGGGCGACTTCGGCGACGCGCTCGAGCTCGTCGATCGCGACCCTGCGACGTTCGCGGCTGCCATCGGCATCCACCCGCACGAGTGCGTGCAGGTGCCGGAGGAGGACTGGGCGCTGTCGGAGCGGCTCGCGCGCGATCCGCGCGTCGTCGCCGTGGGCGAGACCGGGCTCGACTTCCACTACGACTACTCGCCGCGCGACGTGCAGATCGCGTCGTTTCGCCGATCGATCCGGATCGCGAGGGAGGCCGGGAAGCCGGTCGTGGTCCACGTGCGCGAGGCGGACGACGCCTGCGCCGACGTGCTCGAGGCCGAGGGCGTCCCCCCGGCGGGCGGCGTCATCCACTGCTTCACGGGCGACTGGCCGCGCGCGCGCCGCTACCTCGACCTCGGCCTCTACATCTCGGTCGCCGGGGTCGTCACGTTCAAGGCCGCGGACGACCTCCGCGACGCGATCCGGCAGGTCCCTCGCGAGCGGCTGCTCGTCGAGACCGACTGTCCGTTCCTCGCGCCCGTGCCGTTCCGCGGGAAGCGCAACGAGCCGGCTCACGTCGCGAGGACGGCGGAGACGGTCGCGTCGCTCTGGGGCGTCACGCTCGACGAG
>DASSQI010000214.1:0-12035 GCA_035702585.1 Anaeromyxobacteraceae bacterium | reverse complement strand
AGCCGGCGCGGCTGCCCGGCGACCCGGCGCGGCTGCCCGGCGACCCGGCGCGGCTGCCCGGCGACCCGGCGCGGCTGCCCGGCGACCCGGCGCGGCTGCCCGGCCCGTGAACGGGCTGGCGAGGTCGCGGCAGGGGCCGGTACGACCGGCCCGCGCTATACAAAGGCCGTGGCATTCGACTTCAAGTCCGAGTTCGAGCCGACGGGCGACCAGCCGCGCGCGATCCGCGAGCTCACGGAGGGGCTGCGGCGCGGCGACGAGCACCAGGTGCTGCTCGGGGTGACGGGCTCCGGGAAGACGTTCACGGTCGCGAACGTCGTCGCGCAGGTGAAGCGGCCGACGCTCGTCATCGCGCACAACAAGACGCTGGCGGCGCAGCTCTACGGCGAGTTCAAGGGGCTGTTCCCCGACGCCGCCGTCCACTACTTCGTCAGCTACTACGACTACTACCAGCCCGAGGCGTACGTGCCGTCGAGCGACACGTACATCGAGAAGGACTCGTCCATCAACGACGAGATCGACCGGATGCGGCACGCGGCGACGCACGCGCTGCTCACCCGGAACGACGTGCTCATCGTCGCCTCGGTGTCCTGCATCTACGGCCTCGGTACCGCCGAGGCCTACTACGGCCTCCTGCAGCAGATCGAGCGCGGCCAGGAGTTCATGCGCGACCGCTTCATCCGGTCGCTCATCGACATCCAGTACGAGCGGAACGACGTGGACTTCCACCGCGGGACGTTCCGCGTGCGCGGAGACACGATCGAGGTGTTCCCCCCGTACGAGGAGGAGCGCGCGGTCCGCATCGAGTTCTTCGGCGACGTCGTGGAGCGCATCACGGAGTTCGACCCGCTGCGCGGCGCCGTCGTCGGAGAGCTCGACAAGGTCGCGATCTTCCCGAACAGCCACTACGTGTCGGCGCCGGAGACGCGCCACCGCGCGATCCAGGGCGTCCGCGAGGAGCTGCGCGAGCGGCTGCAGCAGCTCCAGTCGGAGAACAAGCTCGTCGAGGCCCAGCGGCTCGAGCAGCGCACGATGTTCGACCTCGAGATGCTCGAGCAGATGGGCTTCTGTCCCGGGATCGAGAACTACTCGCGCTGGCTCAGCGGGCGGAAGGCGGGCGATCCACCGCCCTGCCTCATCGACTACTTCCCGGACGACTTCCTCCTCGTCATCGACGAGTCGCACCAGACGATCCCGCAGATCGGCGCGATGTACCGCGGCGATCGCTCGCGCAAGGAGACGCTCGTCGAGTACGGGTTCCGGCTGCCCTCGGCGCTCGACAACCGGCCGCTCAAGTTCGAGGAGTTCGAGCGCGTCGTGAACCAGGCGATCTACGTCTCGGCGACTCCCGCCCGATACGAGCTCGAAAAGGCCGGCGGCGTGGTCGTCGAGCAGATCATCCGCCCGACCGGCCTCATCGATCCCGAGGTCGAGGTGAGGCCCGTCGGCACGCAGGTGGACGACCTGCTCGCGGAGGTGCGCCTGCGAGAGAAGGCCAACGAGCGCGTGCTGGTGACGACGCTCACGAAGCGCATGGCCGAGGATCTCACCGAGTACTACACGGACGTCGGCGTCAGGTGCCGCTACCTGCACGCCGACATCGACACGCTCGAGCGGAGCGCGCTCATCCGCGACCTGCGCCGCGGCGAGTTCGACGTGCTCATCGGCATCAACCTGCTCCGCGAGGGGCTCGACATCCCGGAGTGCTCGCTCGTGGCGGTGCTCGACGCCGACAAGGAGGGCTTCCTCCGATCGGAGGTCTCGCTCGTCCAGACGATCGGCCGCGCCGCCCGCAACGTGAACGGGCGCGTGATCCTCTACGCGGACACCGTCACGGAGTCGATGCGCAAGGCGCTCGAAGAGACGAACCGGCGGCGCGCCGTGCAGCGCGCGTACAACGAGGAGCACGGGATCACGCCGCAGACCGTGAAGCGGAACATCAGCGACCTCGGGATGGCGATCGTCGAGGCGGACTACCTGACGGTGCCGATCGCCGCCGACGGCGCGGAGTTCCAGCCCGAGCAGATCCCCACGATGATCGCCGAGCTCGAGAGGGACATGCAGCGCGCCGCCGAGGAGCTGGAGTTCGAGAAGGCGGCGCAGCTCCGGGACCGGATCCTGTCGCTGAAGGACCTGCAGCTCGGCGTGAAGCGCAGCACGACCGGAACGAAGGGCCTCCTCGGGAGCGGCGCCAACATGGCGATGGCGGACGCGGTCGGGCGCGCCCGCGGACCGAAGCGGTCCATGGCGCGCCGCCGGCGGCGGTGAGCCGGTGGGTGGCCTCGGGGCGGTGAGCCGGTGGGTGGCCTCGGATCGAGGACGCCCGAGCCCACATCGCTGACCTCGCGGGCCGCCGTTCAGGCCGTCGCGGGCAGCCCGGCCTTCGTCCCGTTGCGCGCACATCGTGTGTCGACCGAGGCGGTTCCCGCGAGAGCTGGCGCCCCTTCCAGATGCGGCGAGGAGGAGGGCGGGCAAGCAGGAGAACGCGCGTAGCGTTGCCTCGGAGGACGCATGCGTCGACTTCTCCTGGTTTGCGTGGCGGGTGCGCTCGCGGCCTGCGGCGGCGGTGGTGACGGCGGCGGAGGCGGCGGCGGTGGCACCACGGCCGTGACGGTGACCGGCCCGCTCGCGACGCAGGCGAACAACGCCTCCGCCGCGATGGGCACCGCGGCCTGCTCCGGCCTCGCCGCGAACTACATCCTCATCGGGGCATCCACGTACCCGGAGCTCTGCAGCCTTTCCCAGACCGGCGACGAGAAGGGGAACGCGACCATCGTGAGCATCGCCGTCGTGACGTTCAGCGCGACGGGATCGCCGGCGCCGATCACGGCGGGCACGTACGCGCTCGGCACCACCGCGACCCAGTCCGTGTCCGCCTTCGTGTCGCGGAACGACGCCAGCTGCAACGAGACGGACGAGTCGGGCGATTCCGGCACCGTGACGATCAGCTCGATCTCGAACGGCACCGTGAGCGGCAGCCTCGACGTCTCGATCACCGGCGGCAGGATCACGGGCACGTTCGCGGGCGCGCCTTGCGCCGTCGCCGGCATCACCGACGTCTGCAGCAGATCCGGCGTGCCGCACACGGACGTTTGCAGGCCGTGATCACCGGCTGGACGGAGAGCTCGGTTCGCCTGTAGCGGCAGTCGACGATCAGCGCGGCGCCGGAATCCGTCGTCGGACCGCGGGGCGATGTGCTGTGCTCGGAATCCGTCGTCGGGACGCGGGGCGATGTACTGCGCTCGGAATCCGTCGTCGGGACGCGGGCGAGGCCCCGTACTGCGGTCAAAGCCCGCCCGGTCGCGCCGCGCCGGGCGACGATCGGTGCTTGCGGCCGGAGCCTCTGCCCCGGGCGGGGCGAGCGTTTTCCGCTTAAGATCGCCCCCGTTCGATGGATGAGCTGATCCAGAAGCGGCTCGACGAGCTCCCGCAGGAGCCCGGCTGCTACCTCATGAAGGACCGCGCCGGCGAGGTCATCTACGTCGGCAAGGCGGGGAACCTGCGGTCGCGCGTGCGGAGCTACTTCGACGCGTCGCGTGGCGACGATCGGCTCTTCATCCCGCTCCTCGACACGCTGCTCGGCGACATCGAGGTCATCGTCACGCGCTCGGAGAAGGAGGCCGTCCTCCTCGAGAACGAGCTCATCAAGAAGTACAGGCCGAAGTTCAACGTGCGGCTGCGCGACGACAAGGACTTCATCGTCCTGCGCCTCGACGAGTCGCACCCGTACCCTCGGCTCGAGGTGTGGCGCGCGCGGCTGCGCAAGGACGACGGCGCGCGCTGGTTCGGTCCGTACTCGAGCGCGAGCAGCATCCGCGAGACGCTGCGGATCGTGAACCGCTTCTTCCAGCTGCGGACCTGCACGGACTACGTGCTCGCGCACCGGAAGCGGCCCTGCATCCTGTACCAGATCAAGCGCTGCCCGGCGCCCTGCGTCTACGACATCGCGGCCGAGGAGTACCGGCAAGGCGTCGAGGACGCGATCGAGTTCCTCGAAGGGCGCGAGACGGAGCTGTCCGAGCGGCTGCGCGACCGCATGCGCGCGGCGGCCGCGGCGCTGCGCTTCGAGGACGCGGCGCGGCTGCGCGATCAGCTCGTGGCGGTCGAGCGCAGCCTCGAGAAGCAGCGCGTGCTCATGACGGACCAGGGGGACCGCGACGTCGTCGGGATCCACCGCGAGGGGCCGAGCCTCGTCGTCCAGGTGCTGGCGATGCGGAACGGCAAGCTGCAGGACTCGCGCGCTTTCCCGTTCTCGCGCCAGGAGTTCCCCGACGACGAGATCCTCTCGTCGTTCCTGTCGCTCTACTACGAGCAGACGCCGCCGCCCGACGAGGTGCTGCTCCCGTTCGAGCCGACGAACTCCGCGGCGCTCGCGGAGGTCCTCGGCGATCGCCGCGGCCGCCGGGTGCGGCTGCTCACGCCGCAGCGGGGCGCCAAGGCGGACCTGCTCGACGTCGCCGCGCGGAACGCGGCGCAGAGCTTCAAGGCGTGGCACGAGAAGGACGAGCAGCGCGAGGCGTCGATGACCGCGCTCGTGCGCGCGCTCGACCTCGCGACGGCTCCGCGCTGGATGGAGTGCTACGACATCTCGACGTTCCAGGGCGCGCTCGCGGTGGGATCCGGCGTGTCGATGAAGGACGGCGAGCCGGACAAGGCGAACTACCGCCGGTACAAGGTGAAGGGCGTCGCGGGCCAGGACGACTTCGCCATGCTGCACGAGGTGATCACGCGCCGGCTGCGCCGCGCGATGGCGGAGAACGCGTTCCCGGACCTGCTCGTGATCGACGGCGGGAAAGGGCAGCTCAACGCGGCGCTCGCGGCGGCGAAGGACGTGGGCATCCCGGTGAAGCCGGTGCCCGGCAACGAGGCCGCGCCGTTCGTGCAGATGGTCGGCCTCGCGAAGAGCAGGCTCGTCGACTTCGGCACGCGCCGCGTCGTCTCGGGCCGTCGCCGGCGGGGGTCGCGAGGCGGCGTGACGGACGCCGCGGAGGAGGCGGGCAAGGGGTTCGTCTCGGAGCTGGCGCGTTCGCCGGAGCGGGTGTTCCTGCCGGGGAGGAAGGACCCCGTCGTCCTGAGGCAGAACTCCGCCGAGCTGTTCCTGCTCGCGCGGCTGCGGGACGAGGCGCACCGGTTCGCGATCACCTTCCATCGCAAGCTGCGCCGGTCGCAGAACCTCCAGAGCGTCCTGGAGGAGATCCCCGGGATCGGCGCGGGCCGCCGCCGAGCGCTGCTGCGGACGCTCGGGTCGCTGAGGCGCGTGAAGACGGCGACGCTCGAGGAGCTGCAGTCGGTGGAGGGCTTCGGCCCCAAGCAGGCGCAGACGGTGTGGGACTTCTTCCATCAGCCGGGCGCCGCGGATCCCGCTGCCTCGCTGGCGATCGAGCCCGAAGGCGTCGACGCCGAGCTCGGGGCGGAGCTCCCGGAGGGGACGGCCGCGGGCGCGGCGGAGCCGGTTCCGCCGGCTGGCCTCGAGGTGTCGGAGGCGGAGATCGACGCCGCGCTCGCCGAGGAGGAGGCGGTCGCGGACGCCGTCGGGGTCGCGGGCGTCGCCGGCAAGTGATCGGTTGCGCGGCAGGCCCGCGGTGGTATCCAGAGGTCGTACTCAGGAGGTCGCATGAACGGGAAGAACGACGGCCCTCAGCCCGCGCTGGCTCCGGTGGTCGATCAGCTGTGCAGCGCCGCTTGCGAGCTCGGCCGCGGCGGCAACGGCCGGGGGCGTATCGTGCTGCCCTCGCGCGACGTCGTCATCGACTGCGTCGAGCGCCTGCGCTCGGTGTTCTTCCCCGGCTACTTCGGGACGCCCGACCTGCACGACGAGTCGCTGCACTACTACATCGGCTCGACGCTCGACCGCGTGCTGCGGAACCTCGAGGAGCAGATCCGGCGCGGCATCGCGTTCGCCGAGCAGCACGACTTCGAGACGTGCGACCACTGCGGCAAGAGGGCGATGGAGATCACGCGCGCGTTCATGGGCCGCCTCCCCGAGGTGCGCCGCCTCGTCGCGACCGACGTCGAGGCCGCCTACGAGGGCGACCCCGCGCTCAAGATCAAGGCGGAGGCGATCTTCAGCTATCCCGGCGTCTTCGCCGTCACGAGCCAGCGGATCGCCCACGAGCTCCACGTGCTGGGCGTCCCGCTCATCCCGCGGATGATCACCGAGCAGGCTCACGCGGACACCGGGATCGACATCCACCCGGGCGCCCGGATCGGCGAGCGGTTCTTCATCGACCACGGGACTGGCGTCGTCATCGGCGAGACCGCCGTCATCGGCAATCACGTCACGCTCTACCAGGGCGTCACGCTCGGCGCGAAGAGCTTCCCCAAGGACGAGAAGGGGAACCCGATCAAGGGCATCGATCGTCACCCCATCGTGGAGGACGACGTGGTGATCTACGCGGGAGCGACGATCCTCGGCCGGAACGTCATCGGTCGCGGCTCGTCGGTCGGCGGCAACGTGTGGCTCACGAACGGCGTGCCGCCCGGCAGCCGCGTGACGCAGGCGGAGGCGCGAGAGTTGCGGTTCGAGTACGGCTCCGGGATCTGATCGCCCGGAACGCGCGAGTTGCCGTTGGAGCACGCTCCGGGATCTGATCGCCCGGAACGCGCGAGTTGCGATTGGAGCACGCTCCGGGGTCTCTTGCCCGGTGAGAGGATCGCCTTGCATCCCTGGCACGACGTCGAGCTACCCCGCTACATCGAAGAGCCGATCCCCGCGATCATCGAGATCCCCACGGGCTCGAAGGTGAAGTACGAGCTCGACAAGTCGTCCGGGCTCCTGATCGTCGACCGCGTCCTGTTCTCCGCGGTGCACTATCCGGCGAACTACGGGTTCGTGCCGCGCACCTACTGCGACGACGGCGATCCGCTCGACATCTTGGTGTTCTGCCAGGAGCAGATCCAGAGCCTCGCGATCATGCGCGCGAAGCTCGTCGGCGTGATGAAGATGCGCGACGACAAGGGCGAGGACGACAAGCTCATCGCCGTCCACGCCGACGATCCCGCCTGGTCGGACTTCGCGGACATCTCCGAGATCCCGGCGCACCACATGCGGCAGCTGAAGCGCTTCTTCGAGGACTACAAGGTGCTCGAGAACAAGAAGGTGCTCGTCAGCGAGCCGCAGGGGCGCAGCGAGGCGCTCCAGGTGCTGCGCGACGCCATGAAGCTGTACGAGCGCGAGAAGGTCCGCCTGCTCGGGAACCTCACCATCGCAGCGGTGCGCAGCGGCTCGACGAAGCGTCGCGAGGCGCCGAAGCTTCGCCGGAAGCCCCCGCGCGCGAAGGCGAAGCGCAGCGCGCGCTGAGTAACGGCGCGCTGCGCTACAGGACGCGGCCGAGCGCGGAGTTGATGGCGTCCGCGACGACGTCCGCCTCGCCCTGGCGAGGGGGACCAAGTCCATCGAGGGTCCTTCGCAGCGCACTCGCATCGACCGTGGAGGGCGCGACGCCCGACTCGAGCAGCGCGCACGCGACCTCGGCGTACGCGGCCAGCGCGTCCGACTCCGACGGCGTCGCGGTCCAGCGCGCCTGCTGTACGCGGCCCATCCGATCGAACCAGATAGCGATCGATACCTTCCCGCGGGCGCCGCCGTCGGCCCTGCCGACGCGGTCGGCGCCCTCGGGCGAGCCCGCGTGCCGGGGGTTCGTCAGGTTTTCGGAGATGCTACGCCGCAACCGAAGGACGCCAGGGTCCTTCAGCACTCGGGGGGAAGCCACGACCGCAGCGTCGCACGACGCGGGCGGTAGAAGGGAGGGCCTCAGGAGGGACGCGTTGTCGCTGTGCGGGCGGCGCGCGGGAAGGCGATGCGCGATGACGCTGAACGGCCGTGTGCGCGGACGTGCGCGTGCGTGCGTCCGCATCGCCCCGACAGCGCCACCGTGCGGCCGGACCCTTGCTTGGGACACCCCCCGGGGCGCGCTACACTCCGCGCGTGAAAACGGTCCGTTCCACCGACTACACGGTCGAGTTCGTCGCCGATCTGCTCGCGCGCGGCGGGCTTCTGTCCGACGACGCGAAGCGCACGGCCGTCGCACGTGAGAACACGCAGCGGGCGCGTCTGCTGCGCGACCAGGCGAGCAGGAGCGGCGGCCGCACGCTGCGTCGGGCCGAGCTCACCCCGATCGAGATCATCGCCTCGTTCGGCTTCGGAGACGCGCGCCGTGACAGCGAGAAGGTCGACGAGGACAAGGCGACCCAGGCCGTCGCCGCCGCCGTCGGGGTGGCGTATCGCAAGCTCGACCCGCTGAAGCTCGATGCCCAGCTCATCACCCGGACGCTGTCGCGGCCCTTCGCGCGCCGCCACGGCGTCCTGCCCGTGGAGCGCCGCAACGGCACGCTCGTCGTCGCCGCCACGAACCCGTTCGACGCGGAGCTGTTCGAGAGCCTGCGAGGCCTGACCGGCAGCGACATCGAGCCGGTGCTCGCGTCGCCCTCGGACATCCACCGCGCGATCTCGGAGATCTACGGCTTCCGCGAGCAGATCCGCGAGGCGCAGACGCAGCTCTCCGGCGGCGCTCCCGACGTCGGCAACCTGGAGCAGTTCGTCAACCTGACCGGGCTCGAAGGGCTCGAGGCGTCGAGCGAGCCCGTCGTCGCGGCGGTCGAGTACCTGCTGCACTACGCGTTCGAGCAGCGCGCCAGCGACATCCACGTCGAGCCGCACCGCGAGGAGTCGATCATCCGGATGCGGATCGACGGCGTGCTCCACCCCGTCTACCGCGTGCCCAAGTCGGTGCACGGAGCGCTCGCGAACCGGCTCAAGATCATGAGCCGGCTCGACATCGCGCTGCGGAAGCCGCAGGACGGGCGCATCCGCACCGCGCGCGGCGACGCCGAGATGGAGCTACGCGTCTCCACCGTCCCGACGACGTTCGGCGACAAGATCGTCATCCGCGTCCTCGATCCGACGGTGCTCGTGCGCGACCTCTCGGAGCTCGGCTTCCTCTCGGACGAGCGGGATCAGTTCGAGCGGTGGCTGCTGCGCCCCCACGGGCTCGTCGTCGTGACCGGCCCGACCGGCAGCGGCAAGACGACGACGCTCTACTCGGCGCTCCAGGCGCTCGCGTCTCCGGAGGTGAACGTCGTCACCATCGAGGATCCGATCGAGATGGTGCACGAGGGCTTCAACCAGATCGCGGCCAATCCGCGCACCGGGACGAGCTTCGCCGAGGCGCTGCGGCACGTGCTGCGCCAGGATCCCGACGTCGTCATGGTCGGCGAGGTCCGCGACGCGGAGACCGCCTCGCAGGCGGTCCAGGCCGCGCTCACCGGTCACCTCGTCCTCACCACGCTTCACACCAGCGACACGGTCGGCGCCGTCGCGCGCCTGTGCGACCTCGGCGTGCCGCCGTTCCTGGTGGCGGCGACGGTCGCGGGCGTCGCAGCGCAGCGGCTCGTGCGGCAGGTGTGCCCGGCGTGCACCGAGGACGTGCCGCTCACCGCCGACGAGGTCGCAGAGCTCGGCGTCAAGCACCCGGAGGACTGGGCCGGACAGCTCATCGCGCGGCGGGGCCAGGGCTGTCCGAAGTGCCGCCACACCGGGTACTACGGGCGGACCGGCATCTTCGAGGTCCTCCCGGTGAACTCGCGGCTGCGGCACCTCATCGCGCAGGGCGCGACCCCCGAGCAGCTCTATCGCACGGCGCGCCAGGACGGCCTCCGCTCGCTGCGGGAACACGCGGTCCGCAAGGTCGCGTCGGGCGTGACCTCGTTCGAGGAGGCGATCCGCAGCACGGCGGACGCCGAAGGGGAGGCGCGATGACCCCGGGGCGCAACATGGCGCGCGAGATCGCCGAGCTCTGGGGCTCGGGAACGCCGCTCGTGTACCTCGTCACCGGCGAGGAGGAGCGCGCGATCGCGCTCTGCGAGTCGGCGGCACAGTCGTTCGACGCGACGCTGGCGGTCTGGTCGCCGCACCGCGGGCTCGACCCGATCGCGCCGAGCGCGCGCGATCCGATCGCGCTCCTGAACGCGATCTTGCAGGCTCCGGCGCCGGTGCTCGCGGTCCTGCTCGATTTCCACGAGGCGCTGTCGGATCCGCTCGTCGCCCGCGCGGTGCGCGACGCGGTGCCCCGGCTCTCTGCAGAGGGGCGCTGCCTCGTCGTCGTCGCGCCGCGGCTCGCGCTGCCGGAAGGCCTCGCGCACGACGCCGCCGTCGTTCGCCTGCCGCTGCCGCTCGAGGCGGAGCTCAACCCGGTGCTCGACCGCGTGGTGAAGACGCTGAGGGTCCCGCCCGTCATCCCGGACGCGGCTGCCGCCCACGCGGCCGTCACGGCTGCCCGGGGTCTGTCGGAGACGCAGGCGCGTCGGGCGTTCACCCGCGCGGTGCGGCTGGATGCGGCGCTGGGCGCGCTCGCGGTCGATGCGATCCTCGGCGAGAAGAAGCGGATCCTGGCGCGCGACCTCGGGCTCGAGCTCGTCGAGTCCGGCGAGAAGCTCCAGGATCTGGGCGGGCTCGACGCGTTCAAGGCATGGATGGCCGAGCGCGCGCTGGCGTTTCAGCCGGAGGCGCGACGCTACGGGCTGCCGCCCCCGCGCGGCGTCCTGCTCGTCGGCGTGCAGGGCTGCGGCAAGTCACTCGCGGCCAAGGCCGCGGCCGCGCAGCTCGGAGTGCCGCTCGTGCGGCTCGACCTTCCACGCGTGCTCGGGGCCGGCGAGGGCGCCGAGGAGAACCTCGCTCGAGCGCTCGAGGCGGCCGAGGCGATCGCGCCGGTCGCGCTCTGGGTCGACGAGATCGAGAAGGGCTTCGCGGGAAGCGCGCCCGGGCAGGGGAGCGACGCGCGCGCGTCGCGGTTCCTCGGCGCGTTCTCGACGTGGCTACAGGAGCGGAAGGGCGCGGTGTTCGTGGTCGCGACCGCGAACGACGTGACGCGGCTCCCGCCGGAGCTGCTGCGGCGCGGACGCTTCGACGAGCTGTTCTTCGTCGACCTCCCGGACGTGGAGGCGCGCCGCGCGATCGTCGAGCTGCACCTGCGGAAGCGCGGCCGCGACGCCGCCCGCTACGACGTCGGCGCCATCGCACAGCTGTGCGCCGATTACTCGGGCGCCGAGCTCGAGCAGGTCGTCGTCGGCGCGCTGCACCGCGCGTTCGCGCTGAAGCGCGACCTCGAGACGCAGGATCTCCGCCGCGTCGCCCAGGACCTCGTGCCGCTGTTCCGGACGTACGAGGAGCAGATCAAGGCCCTGCGCGAGTGGGCTCGCGGACGCGCCCGCGTCGCGGGGCGCGAGGGCGCGATCGTGGATCTCTTCCGTCGCGCCGGGAGTTGAATGCCGTTCGCGGGGCGCTACCTGGCCTGCCTGCCCCGCGGCTCACCCCTTGCGAGGTCGCGGGGAACTGCCGCCCGGGCCGAACGTCCACGACGATCCGAGCGCGCGTTTTCGGCCGGCGTGCTCCGGAACGCGCTTACTCCCGCTGGCGCTCCGATCGCCGGTGAACTTGGCCATGTGGCGACGGCCGAAGACCTGCTGGGCGTAGAGGATGTTGTGTGGTCGGCAGAGAAGCCGGAGGTTGTCGATCGTCGGCGGCCCTCCGAGCGCGGCCGGCGTGATGTGATCGATCTCCAGCTTCCACCGGCTACCGCATCGCTGGCCGTTCTTCGCGGTCCAGGTGCATCGTCCCTGATCTCGCTGCCACACCTTGCGTCGGACGTCGGCGGGAATGTCCCGTGACGTTCCAACTCGCCCTCGGTTCGGTGCTGCGCTGTCCCGCATCGTGACGGCGCTCCCCGCCGCGGCCGGCGCGCTGCTGCTCAGGCGGGCAGTGGCGGTGTCGCCCGGAACGGGTCGCGCGCTGCGATCCGATGGCTCTCGTTCCACAGCTACGCCCCCGAGCCTCGACCGCGCCGCTTCGGCGAGAAGATCCGCTGGCGTGCGAGCGTCGGCTGCCGCCGTTCCGGCCCACGTCGCGGCCATGTCGGTCGTACCCGTGCTGGTCGGGGCGGTGGCGATGTCGATCGCTCCCGTGCTGGTCGGGGCGGCGGCGATGTCGATCGCTCCCGTGCTGGTCGGGGCGGCGGCGATTCCGGACGCTTCCGCGGGTG
>DASSQI010000213.1:0-6021 GCA_035702585.1 Anaeromyxobacteraceae bacterium | reverse complement strand
CGCGCCCGCGGTGCCGATCGACGCAGCGGGCGTCTACCTGCCGCCGCTCAAGGAGAAGACGCAGTACCTCGTCGTCGTGACGAGCGACGTGAAGGACGCGCAGGACCGGCCGATGCGCCGCTCCACGCTGATGGACCTCGTCTTCACGTTCGCGGGCGACCTCTGCGCGCCGGCGAACGACCTCGCGAACTGCACCTCGCGCATCCCGGGCGTCTCGAACGCCGACGCCGCCGGGCTGCAGCGGCTCCGCGCCAGCGTGAAGCCGGCGCTCCAGGGCCTCGGCCTCGCCGACTGCAGCGGCAGCGCGCCCTGCGCGGTCCTCGCGTACACCGTGAAGACGCAGAGCGTGAAGGACGTGTCGGTGCAGCTCGCGGCGCTGCCGTTCTCGGTCGAGGCGTCCGCGGCCGTGTTCGTTCCGTCCGGCACGGTGCCGTTCAACACGCAGGTTCAGTTCGGCATCCCGGCGGCGGCGTTCCCGAACGTCGCGAAGTTCGTCGAGACGACCATCCCGATGCTGAACGCGATCCAGGGCTCCACCGGCGCCTTCGATCCGGCACTCGCCACGCCGGCCTTCCTCGGCAACCCGGCGAACATCAACCCCGTGAAGGCGCTCGTGGCGATCCCCTCCGCCACCGGCCCGGCCTCTGGCCCCGCGATCGCGGCCGCGCCGTTCTGCCCCGGCTCGACGACGATCCGCTGCGTGCCGCTCGTCATCTTCCACCACGGCCTGAACGGCGCGCGTTACCAGATGATCGCGGCGGCCGACGCGCTCGCGGCGAAGGGCTTCGTCGTGGCGGCGATCGACGCGCCGTACCACGGCGAGCGCGCCTTCTGCGCGCAGAACTCCGACTGCGCGGTCGGCCCGACCACGGACGGCGTCTGCACGCCGAACCCCGCGCTCGCGACGCCCATCGACACCACGCCTCCGGGCACCTGCACGACCGGCTCGCTCAAGCGGAACGACTCGCTCTCGACGGTCGCCTCGGGCAACTACTTCATCACCGCCAACTTCTTCCGCATCCGCGACGGCATCCGCCAGGACCAGCTCGACCACGCGGTGCTCGTGCACGCGCTCGCGCGTCCGCCGGCGGCGCCGGTCCGGCAGCCCAGCGCGACGCCGGACCTCGTCACCGAGATCGCGACGACGGCGGGTATCGCCGTCGATCCGCGCGAGGTGCGCTACACCGGCATCTCGCTCGGCGGCATCGTCGGCACGAGCGTCGTCGCGACGAACCCGCGCATCAAGCGCGCGGTCCTGAACGTGCCCGGCGGCACGCTCGTGGACGTCTTCACGAACTCACCCGCGTTCCAGTCGCGCCTCGCGCCGATCTTCGCCGGGCTCGGCGTCGACGTGACGAAGGTGAGCCCGACGCTGCCCGGCGGCGGCGCGAACCCGAACTTCGACGCGGCGCAGGCCGCGAGGTACGGGCAGACGCTCGCGATCGCGAAGTGGGTCCTCGATCCGGCCGACCCGGTGAACTACGCCGCGAACGTCGCGACGAAGGTCGCGCCGACCGATGCGACGATCCAGGGGCTGTTCGCCGCCCTCACCGCCGGCGGCGTCGCCGCGACGACCACCCAGGCGTACGGGCAGATGGTCGTGAACGACCAGGTCATCATGAACCCCTACAACAGCCTGCTGCTGCGGCTCACCGGCATCCCGACGACGGTGTACGACCCGACGGCCATCCCGGCGGAGTCGCGCCACGGGCTCCTGCTCGCGAACTTCACGTCGGCGGCGAAGCCGGTCGGCGACGTCATCCGCGGCGATCTCGCCTCGTTCCTCGAGACGGCGGCGGCCCCGCCGCCGACGCGGACCATCCCGTAACCGTGAGGACCACGACCATGCGCAAGACTCTCATCGCAGCCGTCCTCCTCGTCCCCGCGCTCGCGCTCGCGAGCGGGTACGAAGTCCCGAACGTCAACCCGCGCGAGCTCGCGATGGTGTCGTCCACCGTCGCCGCCCAGCCCGCCGAGGCCGCGGCCACCAACGTGAACCCCGCGGCGCTGTCGAAGATCGAGGGCCTCGCGCTCTCGCTCTCCGGCTCGATACTGTCGCTCCACACCACCTGGACCGCCCCGGCCGCCGCGGCGCCACAGGGCCTCACCGGCTCCGAGAGCACGAACTTCCACCCGGTGCCGCCGGTGGCGCTGTTCGTCGCGTACGGCACCAAGCTCGCCGACCGCGGCGTCGGCCTCGGCTTCGGCATGGGCAACCCCGCCGGCGGCAACATGTTCTGGGACGACAACTGGCAGGGCCGAGGCCGCATCGAGACGGTGCAGCGGCGCTTCTACGGCTTCTACCTGAACGGCGGGGTCGAGGTGATCCCCGACATGCTCCGCCTCGGCGGCGGCGCGATCTACTACTACGCGACGCAGTACCTGAAGCAGGGCGTGCAGCCGGTCCCGGGCGCCTTCGCCGAGCTCGAGACGAAGGGCGGCGCGTTCTCGTACGAGGCCGCCGCGGAGTTCAAGCCGCTGCGCGACGTGCCGCTCACGCTCGGCATCGACTACAAGCACAAGGCGCACACCGACCAGGAGGGCGAGGCGAACTTCGACGTCCCGCCGGCGCTGCTCAGCGCCACGATCCGCGACCAGGACGTGAAGTCGTCGCTCGTCATGCCGAACCTGCTCCACGTCGGCGTCGGGTTCCGCCCGGTGAAGCCGCTGCTCATCACCGCGGGGTGGTCGCTCGTCCGGTTCGTCGTCTACAAGGAGGACCTCTTCGTCGGCTCGACCGGCCTCGAGATCGCGGTCCCGCGCGACTACCGGAACGGCTACGGCCTCCGGCTCGGCGCCGAGTACGACCTCAGCAAGGCGTGGACGGTCCGCGGCGGGTTCTTCCGCGACATCTCCGGCCTGCGCACGCGCACGTACTCGCCGACGCTCCCCGACTCGGACTCGTGGGTCGTCGCGGCCGGCGCGAGCTACCGCGTGCGGCAGAACTTCGCGGTGAACGGCGCCTTCTACTACGCCGATCGCGACCGCGTGGAGGCGACCGACACGACGGTGACGAACCCCGACGGCTCGTTCCCGGGCTCGTACAAGACCCGCGCGTACATCGCCTCGCTCGGCATCACCTACAACCTGCCCGAGCTCGGGCGGCGGTAGCGCGACGCTGGGTTACACGTGAAGCGAACGCGGCCGCTCCGGAGACGGAGCGGCCGCGAACTTTTCGGCAGTGCGGAGCGAGCCGTTCGAGCGCCGCCGCGACGAGGCGTCGCGGGGTGACACTGTTGACGATCTTCTCGACGGAATGTGCCGCTGGGCCTGTTCCGCGCGCTGAAGCGCGCGGCGTAGTCAGTGAACGATGCGCTCGAGCGGCACGCCGACGCTGCGCGCGAGGAAGCGCTGCAGGATCTCGCGGTACTCGTCGGTCGTGCGCGGCCCCGGGATGAGCCACTCCTCGCCGATGACGAGCGAGGGCGCGGTCTCGACGCCGCGGTCGAGCGCTGCGTTGAACGCGGCGCGCACGCTGCGCTCGGTCGCCGGCGCGCGCAGCGCCGAGAGGAAGCGGGACAGGTCGAGGCCCGTCGTGCGGCTCGCCACCTCGGCGATGACGTCGGCGCGGGACACGTCGAGGCCGCGGACGAGCGCCGCCTCGCGCAGCGCTGCCCGGAGCGCGGCCTCCTTCGCGGCGCCCTGCAGGCGCGCGGCGGCGAGCGCGAGGAGCGGCGGCGCCGAAGACGTGGGCGGCGACGAGGACACCCAGAGCTCGGGCGAGAGCGCCGGGGCGTCCTTCTCTCTCGCGGCGCGCACGACGGCGCGGGCGCGGGCGCGCCGCTCGGCCGTCGACGGGGCGCGCACCTCCCAGCGCCGCGGGAACGGCGAATGCTCGATGGGCGCGAAGCGGCCGTCGAACGGCTCGGCGGCGAGCGCGACGCGGCGCTCGGCGATCCATGACCATGGGTCGAGGACGTCTCCGTGGAGCACGATCGAGACGCGGATTGGTTCGAAGCGCGAGGGGGCCACCGGCGCGCATCTTGTGCTGAGGTCGGCGCGTTGGAAAGGACCGAGCAAGCGGGCGAAGCCCGTTTATTCCCGCCGCGGTTTGATGGACGTCAATGGCCGCGCGGCGCCGCGCCCGCGGCGACTCAGATCCAGCGCTTCTTCGCGAACCCGGCGGCGTGCGCCTGTGCGAACCCGGCCGCGTGCTCGACGACGGCGCTCGCGCAGTCCACGCCGGTCGCCGACTCGAGCCCCTCGAAGCCCGGCGAGGAGTTCACCTCCATGATTTTCGGGCCGGTTCGCGACTCCAGCATGTCGACGCCGGCCACCTCGAGGCCGATGACCCGCGCCGCCTTCACCGCCGCGTCCGCGTAGTCCGCCGGCAGATCGAGGCGCTCGGCCTCGCCGCCGCGGTGCAGGTTCGAGCGGAACTCCCCCTGCCGCGCGGTGCGGCGCATTGCCGCAACCACCCGATCGCCGACGACGAGCGCTCGCACGTCCTTGCCGCGCGACTCGGCGACGAACTCCTGCAAGAGGATCTCCTGGCCGAGCGTCCAGAGCGTGTCGAGCATCCCCTGCACCTCGTCCATCGAGGAGGCGATGAGGACGCCGACGCCCTGCGTTCCCTGCAGGAGCTTCACGATGCACGGCAGGCCGCCGACCTGCTCGACCGCGAGCGCCACCTCCTCCTTGAACCGGCACATCACCGTGCGCGGGATGTCGATGCCGAAGCGGGAGAGGAGCTGCAGCGCGCGGAGCTTGTCGCGAGACCGCGCGATCGGGACCGAGTTGTTGAGGATGGGCACGCCCATCATGTCGAACTGGTTCACGACCGAGAGGCCGTAGCCGGTGATCGAAGCGCCGATGCGCGGCACCACCACGTCGACGTGCTCGACCGGCGCGCCCTCGTAGAACACCTGCGGCGTGTCGCGAGCGAGGACGAGGCTGCAGTGCAGCGTGTCGAGCACGCGCGTTCGGTGCCCGTGCGCGCGCGACGCCTCGACGAGCCGCCGCGTCGAGTAGAGCTTGCGGTTGCGCGAGAGGATCGCGATGTGGACGCGCTCGTCGCGCGTGCGCGTCGAGCGGCGCTTTCCCGCCTTCGCGCGGGGCGATGCCTGCTCGGTGCGCTTCGCCATGGGGCCCGGAGCTTAACCGCTGCCGAGGGGTCACGCCCTCCGGTTCGTTGCTCGGCCCACCCTGCGCTGCTAAAAATCCGAGTCTTTCCCCAAGGTGAGCGAGCCAGTGGACTACAAGGACACCGTCAATCTCCCGAAGACCGACTTCCCGATGAAGGCGAACCTGCCGGCGCGCGAGCCGGAGGTGATCGCCGCGTGGGAGAAGGCCTCCGTCTTCGAGCGGCTCGTCGCCGCGAACTTCGCGCGCGAGGGCGCGCGTCGCTTCGTGCTGCACGACGGTCCGCCGTACGCGAACGGCGACATCCACATCGGCCACGCGCTGAACAAGATCCTGAAGGACGTGGTCGTGAAGTACCGGAACATGCTCGGCGAGGCCGCCGAGTACGTCCCGGGGTGGGACTGCCACGGGCTCCCCATCGAGCGGAAGGTGGACGAGGAGCTCGGCTCGAAGAAGCGCGAGATGTCGCGCGCGGACGTGATCCTCGCGTGCCGGCGCTACGCGCTGAAGTGGGTCGGCCGCCAGCGCGACGCGTTCAAGCGGCTCGGCGTCTTCGGGCGATGGGAAGAGCCGTACCTCACGATGAGCCACGGCTACGAGGCCGAGATCGTGCGGACGCTCGCGGCCGCCGCCGAGAAGGGCTTCCTGTACCGCGGCAAGAAGCCGGTCTACTGGTGCACCACCGACCGCACCGCGCTCGCCGAGGCCGAGGTCGAGTACGAGGAGCACGCGTCGCCGTCGATCTACGTGCGCTTCCCGGTCGAAGGCGATCTCGGCGCGGCCGACGCGAGGCTCGAGGGGCAGCCGGCGTCGCTGGTGATCTGGACGACCACGCCGTGGACGCTCCCCGCGAACCTGGCGATCGTCGCGAACCCCGAGCTGGCCTACGTCGCACTGCCTGTGGAGCGCGACGGACGGCGCGAGCTGCTGGTCGTCGCC
>DASSQI010000212.1:0-34368 GCA_035702585.1 Anaeromyxobacteraceae bacterium | reverse complement strand
CGGACCGCATCCAGGCTCGTGTCGCCGGCGTGCTCACGCCGGCGCTCGGTTCCGCGCTCACGCCGGCGCTCGGTTCCGCGCTCACGCCGGCGCTCGGTTCCGCGCTCACGCCGCGACGCGCAACGGCGGACGCGCAGCCGTCCAGCGACGGCTCCCCGTCGAATGGCGCGCACTCTTCCAGCAACGGCCTATCGAGCACGTCGCCAAGCGCTCCGGCGGGAGCAGTGTCGGGAACGCTCCGTCTCGATCTCGAAACGCGTGACGAAGATCAAATTCGCGTTCAACCGGTTGAACGCGCCAGCGGATTCGGCGGCACTGGTCGTGGGGGCGAGGGCGGTGACCACGGGGCTACCGCGCGCAGCCCGGGTCGAGGCGGCCACGGCAGTGAATCGTCTCATGGCTGCCCATCGGCGCCCGGACCGAAGCCGGACGTCGTTCAGCCGCTCACGGCCGACCTGTGTCGCCTCCACTTCACCGTGTCACGCCGGTTCGTCGACAAGCTGGACGCTGCTCGCGACGCGCTCTCGCACGCGTTCCCGAAGGCGCGGACCGAAGACGTCCTCGAAGCCGCGCTCGACCTCCTGCTCGAGAATCACGCGAAGAAGAAGGGCCTCACGGACAGGCCGCGAAGGTCGGCGCGGCCGCCGAAGGCAGATCACCTTCCCAAGGCAGACCACATCCCCGCGAGCGTGAAGCGCGAAGTGTGGAACCGCGACGAGGGCTGCTGCCAGTGGCCGCTGGAGTCCGGTCGCGTGTGCGGTTCTACCGTGCGGGTCCAGTTCGATCACATCGTCCCTCGCGCGAAGGGCGGCCCGTCTACGACCGCGAACATCCGGTTGCTGTGCAGGGATCACAACGACCTCGCCGCGCGCAGATCGTTCGGGGACGAATGGATGAATCGCTTCACCGGAAAGCGCGACCGCGACCCGAGCGTCGGCGAGCCTGTCGAAGCGTACGGCCCCGCGAGTGCGGATCGTCGCTGCCTCGCCGCCGCGGATGCGTGCCGCGCCGGTGCCGCGGATGCGTGCCGCGCCGGTGCCGCGGATGCGCCTGGCATCGAAGCAGCGCCGGCGGACGCCTGCTGTGTCGTTGCGTCGGATGCGTACGACGCCGAGGACGCAGCGGACGCGCGCAGCGTCGAACGCCGTGCTCCGATGACGCGTGCCGAACGGGTGCGCGAGCGACCGCTCGCGGCACCTCGACCGCTCGAGGGTGAGCTTGGACTGCGCTCCCGGCGGCGCGACGGGCTGAATTGTGGTTTCATCGCTGGATGCCACTCGGGAAGACCATCGCCTTCCTCGGCGCCGGGAACATGGCCGAGGCGCTCGTCAAGGGACTGCTGCGAGCCCAGGTCGCGGAGCCGCAGGAGATCATCTGCACCGACCGCCGCAAGGAGCGCGGCATCGAGCTGACGGCCCGCTACGGCGTGCGCTTCGACACCGCCAACCGGTCCGCCGCGGAGCTCGCGGACATCGTCGTGCTCTCGGTGAAGCCGCAGGTGATGAACCACCTCCTCGAGGAGATCGCTCCGGCGCTGAATCCGTCGAAGCTCGTCATCTCGATCGCCGCGGGAGTGCCGATCGAGGCCATCGAGCGGAAGGTCGGCCACGGCGTCCGCATCGTGCGCACGATGCCGAACACGCCCGCGCTCGTCGGCGCCGGCGCGACGGCGCTCTCGCCCGGCAAGCACGCGACCGAGGCGGACCTGGAGCAGGCGAAGTCGATGTTCGACGCCATCGGCAAGGCCGTCATCGTGGACGAGCCGCTGCTCGACGCCGTGACGGGCCTCTCGGGCAGCGGCCCCGCGTACGTGTTCCTCATCATCGAGGCGCTCTCGGACGCTGGCGTGAAGGTCGGGCTGCCTCGCTACACGGCGCTCGAGCTCGCGGCGCAGACCGTCCTCGGATCGGCGCGGCTCCTCATCGACACGGGCGAGCACCCGGGCCGCCTCAAGGACCAGGTGACGTCACCGGGAGGCACCGCGATCGCGGGGCTGCACACGCTCGAGGCTGGCGGGCTGCGCACGACGCTCATGGACGCGGTCGAGGCCGCGACGAAGCGCTCGAAGGAGCTCGGCGAGAAGTTCCTGGAGCATGACGAATAGGCCGGCGCTCGCGCCGGCCCGGAACAGGTCGACGGTCAGGTCGACCCCAGCAGGTCGACCGTCAGGTCGACCCGAATACGTCGACCGTAGAAGGCCGCCGTTCAGCTCGTTCGAAGGTTCTCAGCGCGCTGAAGCGCGCCGTGTGGTCAGCGCGCTGAAGCGCGCCGTGCGTGTCATTGGGTCGTCTCGCAGGTCGCGTAGCCGCACGCCCGGCACGTGGAGCAGCCGCCGGTGCGCGCCAGCTTCGCGCCGCACTGCGGGCACGCCGAGCCCGACGACACGCCGCCGCGGAGCACCTGCTCGCGGCGCGAACCGTCGCGGTACACGGTTATGCCCTTGCAGCCGAGCTCGTGCGCGAGCCGGTACGCCTGCTGTACCGAGTCGACGCTCGCGTCGCGCGGCAGGTTGATCGTCTTCGAGACGCCGTTGTCCACGTGCCGCTGGAAGGCAGCCTGCATGCGCACGTGCGCCTCAGGCGCGACGTCGTGCGCCGTCGCGAACACCGCCTGGATCGACTCGGGCACGCCCGGTACCCCACGGCAACGCCCGTTCGCGAGGATGCGCGGAAGCGCGTCCAGCGCCCCCGCGTCGCGCAGCGCCGCGAGCAGCTCCGGGTGCTCCTCCTCGAGCGCGACGTCGCCGAGCGCGTGGCGGACGTACGCCACGGCGAACAGCGGCTCGACGCCGGACGAGCAGCCGGCGATGACGGACAGGGTGCCGGTGGGCGCGATCGTGGTCACCGTCGCGTTCCGGCGCGCGCGTTCGCCCGCCCCGGCCGGCGCGCTCGTCGGCCAGCCCGGGAACGGCCCGCGCTCGGCCGCGAGCGCCTCGCTCGCCGCGTGAGCCTCGGACTGCACGAACCGGGCGAGCTCCGTCGCGAGCGCCGTCGCGGCGGGCGAGTCGTACGGCACGCGCGCCTTCACGAGCAGGTCCGCCCAGCCCATCACACCGAGGCCGATCTTGCGGTTCCGTTCGGAGATCGCCGCGATCTGCGGGAGCGGCCAGACGTTGACCGACAGCACGTCGTCGAGGAAGCGGACGCCGTCGCGCACGCACTCGCGGAGCCCGTCCCAGTCGACGCCTCCGCCCCGAGCGAACTGCGCCAGGTTCACCGACGCGAGCGTGCACGCCTCGAACGGCAGCAGCGGCTGCTCGCCGCACGGATTCACCGCCTCGAAGCCCCCGGCGTCCGGCGTCGGGTTCGCCGCCTCGACGCGGTCGAGGAACAGGATGCCCGGCTCGCCCGACTCCCACGCCGCCGTCGCGATCCGGTCGAGCAGCTCGCGAGCGTCGGCGCGCGCCACGGCGTGACCGCCGCGCGGGTGGCGCAGGTCGAACGCCTCGCCGGCGGCGGCCGCGCGCATGAACGCGTCGGTCACCGCGACCGACACGTTGAAGTTCTCGAGCCCCGGCTGGCGCTTCGCGTCCACGAACTCGAGCACGTCGGGGTGATCGACGCGCAGCACGGCCATATTCGCGCCGCGCCGCACGCCACCCTGCTTGATCGTCTCCGTCGCGGCGTCGAACACCCGGATGAACGACACGGGCCCGCTCGCCACCCCGTGCGTCGTGCGGACGAGATCACCCTTCGGCCTCAGGCGGGAGAACGAGAAGCCGGTGCCGCCGCCGGACTGATGGATGAGCGCGGCCCACTTCAGCGCGTCGAAGATGGACGCGAGGTCGTCGTCGATCGGCAGCACGAAGCAGGCGGCGAGCTGCGCCGCTCCGCGCCCGGCGTTCATGAGGGTCGGTGAGTTGGGGAGCAGCTGCAGCGCCGCCATCCGCGCCTCGAACCGCTCTGCCCAGCGACCGCGGTGCACGTCCGGCTCCGCCTGCGCCACTGCCACCGCGACGCGGTGGAACAGCTGCTCTGGAGTCTCGACGACGTCCCCCGCGTCGTCCCGCAGCAGGTACCTCCGCGCGAGCACCGCGCGCGCGTTTTCGGTCAAAGATGTCACGAGGGAATGCTTAACCAGGCGGCTCACACGAGCCCATGGCGACGCTCGCTCGTCCGCTCGGTCCACCGGCGGGGGCGCCCGCGCCCTTGCTACGAGCGGCACCGTGCCACAGGTTTTCACCCTGACGAGGGAGAAGGCGGCGGAGGAGCACACACCATGCCTCACAGGGAACGAAAGAGCGGCGGAAGCATGACGGTACGCGAGGCGGGTCGCCTCGGGGGAGAGGCCCGCAAGCAGCAGCTCGGACACGACGGGTACTCGGAGCTCGGCCACAAGGGCGGCCAGCGGGTGCGCGAGCTGATCGAAGAGGGGAAGCACGCCGGCGAGCGCCGACCGCCCGAACGCGACGAGGAGTGACGCCGGTCGCAGCGCCGCAGGCGTGAGGCGCCGCTCAGCGTGCGAGGTTTCCGCGCGCTCTGCGCGCGGCGCGGGCGGGCGCGGATCTTGTTCGCGCAGCCAGCCGGTGCGATACGTCGCGAATGCTCTCGCGTCGCCTGGCTCCCTGGGTCGTATTGCTCTGCTGTGCTGCCTGCTTCCCGCGTGCATCGGTCCCCGACGCGGATCGCCAGCGCATCTCCAGGGAGCTCGATGGCCAGCAGCGCTGGCTCGCGGTCTCCCTGAACGCCGGCCCGTTCTACGGCGACACCTCGAAGCTGCTCGTCGCTCCCCAGCCGTTCAGGGAGCTGGAGCTGCTCGAGGACGTGGACGGGCGGCCCATCGAGCCGGCTCCCGCCGAGCGCGTCATCGCCGCAGGCACGCCGGTGCGCATCACGCGCGTCGAGCTCCCGACCGGCTGGATCATCGCGCGCCGCGTGGTGATGACCCCGCGTTACCACCCGTGGGCCTTCCTCGAGGTCCCAGGCGAGCCGCGCCCCCTCATCCTCGTGCTGCGGCAGGACGCCTCGTCGTTCGACGACATCCACGCGGAGCTCGACTCGGTGCTCACCGGCACCGACCCCGCGCCCGTCCTCCGCGCGCTGACCGCCGAGCAGCGCGCCGCGATCGGCCGCAAGTCGGTGGTCGAGGGGATGCCGCCGCGCGCCGTCGAGATGGCGTGGGGACAGCCCTGGAAACGGGTCCTGGATGTCCCGGCGAAGAAAGAAGAGTGGGTGTGGGTCGGTGAAAGCCGCCGCGTCTGGTTCGAGGACGGCCGGCTGGTGCGATGGTCCGAGCGCGGGCGCTGATCGCGCGTCCCTGGCCCTACAGGCCAGGGCCGTGACGTTCACCGGAAACGCAGCGCTCGCGTTGGGGCGAGCGGTGCTCGGCCAGCGCCGTGTTCGCGGGAAGGATTGCGAGTTCGCCGGAAACGCAGCAGCGCTGACCGAAGGTCAGCGCCGTGTTCTCGGCCCGCGGCGATCTCCGCCACGCGGCCTGCGCTGCTCGTCGCGGTCGCGATCGCGGCGCGGACCGCGCGGCGCGCGGTCGGACCCGCCGCGGGCGTCGACCGTCGCCGGATGCGCGACGCCGCCGATGGTCACGCAGTACACGCCACCCGACCGGATCTGCGCGACGAGGCCCGCCTCGTCGGTGACCGGCTCGCGGACGAGCGTCGCGACGCGCCCGACGTCGTCGAGGCTGCCGAGTGCTCCCGAGCCCGCGACGCACGGCAGGTTCAGGTGGTCCGCGGCCTCGACGGCGAGGTCGTTCGCAGCCCTCGAGCACCGGGCGTTGAGCCCCTCGATCCCGGAGAGCCCCTCGACGGTGAAGATGAAGTCGCCGCTGGGGCGGTCGATGCCCTTGTCGTACGGGTGAGCGGCGACGACGACCCCGCCCCGCTCGACGACGGTACGGAGCACCTCCCGGACCGGCCACGGCGTCGTCCCGAACACCTGCGGCGGCGCCGGCACCTTCGACGGGTCCGGGAAGTAGCAGAGGTAGTGCCCGCGATCGGTCGCGATCTCGACCGCGCAGAGGGCGACGAACCGTTCCTCTCGCGCGACCTCCCGGATCTCCTCCAGGCCCTCGAGCGTGTTGAGGTCCGTGAACACGACGCCATCGAGCCCGACGGCCCGCGCGCGGTGCACCACGTCCCGGACGGCCAGCGAACCTCCTGGCGAGTGGTTGCTGTGCACGTGGAGGTCGATCAACATGCCGGCCGATTACCACGCAGGCTGGAGTCGCGAAAGCGAAACACCCACCGCGCCGTTCACGCCATCGCGGCGATCTCGCTGGTCGCCTCGGAGCGTTCCTCGGCGGCGCGGATCAGGTACCCCATCAGCATGAGGCTCGACGTGTTCTCGAGGACGCGCTCGGGGTCCTTCGAGATGAGGTTCGCGCTGTAGGTGAGGAAGAACTGCGCCAGCTCCTCACCCGCTTCTCGAGAGATCATCGCGTGAAGCACCATCGGGTCCATCGCCCTGATGCGGTTGATGAACTCGATCGCGAACGCCTTCTTGTCGTCCGTCATGCACTCTCCGCGTTCAACGGCAACGTAGTGAGTCCCCGTCGTCCCCGGAACCCTCCCCGTGCGCCGAACCCTTCGCGCGCAACCCTCGTGCACCGAACCTGCCCGTGCACCAAACCTCCCCATGCACCAAACCTGTCCGTGCGCCGGAGCCCTCCCCGTGCGCCGTCGGGCCGCGCCCGCGCCCAACACGCGCCGTCACGCTCGTCAGAACTTGCACCTCGCGTTGGAGATCCTTCTTTTGACAGCGGAAATCCGGCATGCCATCCTTTTTCGGACGACAGCCCCTGGGGGTGAGCGTGAGCGGGAGTGGGGAAGGCATGCACTTCACCGGGGTGAAGGTGTTCTCGGCGACGAAGGCCAAGGAGCGCGAGGAGATCGGCGAAAGCGTCACTCGCTGGCTACGCTCCAACGCCGACCTCGAGGTCGTCGACACCATCGTGCGGCAGTCCTCGGACAACGAGTTTCACTGCCTGACCATCGTGCTGTTCTACCGGGAGAAGGGTAGCGCCTGACGGCGACTCATGAGGCTCAAGCAGCGACCTGAAGATTTCGCCGTCACCGAATCCTGGCGTTTCGACCCCGATCCGCGGGGAGCCTGGTTCGTCTACCTGATGGACAAGCAGAAGCTCTCCACGTTCGAGGCGGTGGAGCGCATCTGCCTGCGCGCCGGCGTGCAGCCTGCGGACGTCAGCTACTGCGGGCTCAAGGACAAGCAAGGGCGCACGACGCAGCTCGTCGCCGTCCACAACAAGCCGGTCGAGATCCAGGACGCAGACCTGCGCCTGAAGCCGCTCGGCCGCACGGCCGAGCCGCTGTCCGCCGCCAACACCACGTCGAATCGCTTCGCCGTGACGGTGCGCGACCTCGACGAGGCTGACCTGGCGCGCCTCTCTGGTTCGGTCGCGGAGGTGCAGCGCATCGGCGTCGTGAACTACTTCGACTCCCAGCGCTTCGGGTCGCTGAAGCACGGCCAGGGCTTCCTCGTGAAGGACCTCATGCGCGGCGACGCCGAGGCCGCGCTCCGCAACCACCTCGCGCGCCCGAGCGAGCTCGACCTCACTCACGACGCGCGCGTGAAGAAGTTCTGGTCCGAGCACTGGGGTGAGTGGCAGCTCAAGAACCCGTATCCGGGCGCCGAGCGCTATGCGCCGGTGATCCGCTGGCTGCGCAAGCACCCGGACGACTACATGGGCGCGTTCCTGTGGACCGAGCCTCGCTGGCGCGCGCTGCAGGTGTTCACGTACCAGAGCTGGCTCTGGAACGAGGGCGTGAAGCTCTACCTCCGCGAGCTCGTCGGGATGACGCGCCTCGTGGCGATCCGCTACCAGGCAGGCACCCTGCTCTTCCCGCAGTCGCTCGACGCGGCCGAGGCGCGCGAGCTCCGGGCGAAGACGTTCCCGCTGCTCGCCCCGGACACGAGGTTCGAGGACGGTCGGATCGAGAAGGCTGCGCTGTCGGTCCTCCGCCGCGACGGCATGACGCTCGACTCGCTGCGCGTCCCCGGCGTGCCGCAGATCCACTTCGACGCCGAGGAGCGACCGCTGTTCTCGCACCCCGGCAAGCTGCGCGTCGGCGAGGCGAAGCCCGACGAGCTGAACGACGGCAGGCTGCGCGTGAACGTCGCGTTCACGCTGCCGCCCGGCGCGTACGCGACGCTGGTGCTCAAGCGGCTGTTCTGGTGGACGCTCCAGCCCGGCCGCACGCGTGCGGTCGAGACGAAGCCGCCGCGTCCGACGCCGGAGCAGATGCACGAGCAGCGCAAGCAGACCGGCTTCCTCGCGAAGAAGCGCGCCCGGAAGGCCGCGCGGGCTGCGAAGAAGTGAATCGCGGACACGACGCGCTTCAGCGCGTTGACTACGGCGCGCCGGCAGCGTCGCGCCAAGGCGTCGAGTTCTCTCTACCGAACCAGCGCGCTGAAGCAGCGCCGTGTCAGCACGGCCTCGGATCCGCCCACTCCCAGATCAGGATTCCCTCGTCGAAGGGCCCCTGCAGCACCTCGACGACGCGCTCCACGTCGAGGTCCGGCGGGATGTCGAGGGCGATGATCTGCGGAGGCATCGATTCCCAGGAGCAGCCTGCGTCCGCGAAGCCGGCCAGCAGCTCCCTGATGTCGGGATGCTCGATGGTCCATTGCGGGTCGACAGCGACGCGGAGCGTCCGGTGGCCGCCCTTGCGCTCGACGTCGCTCATCCGCGGCAGGTCGGTCGTGTCGGACGCGCACACCACGTCTCCGTGCGACAGCCCGTAGGCGAAGAACGGCGTGCTCTCGATGCGGTAGCGGCCGGCGCCGAGCGGTTCCGCCCAGACCCACTCGTCGTCTGGGCCGTCGTCACCGGGGTCCCGATCCAGGGGTACGACGATCCGGACGTATCCAGCCTCGCGCTGCGCCTCGTCCATGGCATGGGCCCTCGCACGCCGCCCCGCACGCCGGGCGATGCGTCCCTGCCTTCTCGTAGCTCGGTCGAGTCGCCCGCACCACTGCAAGCCGCTGCGAAGCAGCGACGCGCCAGGGATGCGCCCCGGATAGGCGGCGGACCCCCCGTCGTGAGTGCCTCTTCCTGAGTGTCGAGAGTCTCGGCGCGGAGCTCCCGCGGAACTCCTGCTGCGCGCCGCTGCTACACAGCGACTTGCTGTAGGCGCCGTTGCTTCGCAGCGGCTTGCTGTAGGCGCCGCTGCTACACAGCGGCTTGCTGTCGGCGCCGCTGCTTGGCAGCGGCTCGATCAACGCGCAAACGGCAACGAAAACGAGAACGTAGCGCCCTTCCCGGCCTCGCTCTCGACCCAGATGCGCCCGCCGTGCGCCTCGATGATCCCGCGCGCGATGGCGAGACCCAGTCCCGTCCCCTCGTAACTCGCGCGCTTCCCGCGCCAGTACCGCTCGAACACGTGGGGCAGGTCCTCGGGGGGAATGCCCGGCCCCTCGTCGGCGACCGAGACGACGAGCTCGTCGCCCTGCACCGTCGCGACGACCCGGACGGCGCGCCCCGCCGCGACCATCTTCAGCGCGTTCCCGAGGATGTTCTGCAGCACCTGGATGACGCGGTGCCTGTCGCAGGCGACGTGACGGAGCCCGGGAGAGACCTCGAGCGTGAGCTCGACGCCGCCCTCCTCCGCCAGCGGCCTCGCGATGTCGAGCGCGTCCGTGACGATCGCGACCGGGTCCTCCGGCTGGAGGCTCATCGTCAGCTTTCCGCGTTCCATCCGCGCGAAGTCGACGAGGTCCTGCACGAGACGGCTGAGCCGGTCGGTGGCGCGCTCGATCGTGTCGGCGGTCCTCGCGGTCTCCTCCTCGCGAGCGCCTCGCCTGAGCAGGCGTCGCATGAGGCCGACGCCGAGCCGGATCGCCCCGAGCGGCGTCTGGAGGTCGTGCGAGATGATCGACAGGACCTCCTCGCGAGTCCGCGTCGCCTCGCGCGCCTCGGTGTAGAGGCGTGCGTTCTCGAGCGCGAGGGCGCAGCGTCGCGCGAGCTCCGTCGCGAGCGCCACGTCGTCCTCGGTGAAGTGCCGATCGGACTCGGAGATGCCGAACGCCATCGCGCCCAGGATCCGGCCCGCGTGCGTCATCGGGACCGCCATGTACGAGTGGATCCCCGCGCGCCGGATGATCTCGGCCCGGAGCTTCGCGCTCTCGTCGGTGCTCCCTCCCGCGAGGATCTCGGGGGTCGCGTGCGCGATGAGCTCGGCCTCGCCGGTGCGCAGCACGCGACCGATGCCGTGCTCCGCCGCGAGGTCGACGGGATACCGCTCCATGATGTCGCGCGCCGCGGCGTTTCGCCCTGCGTCCACGGACTGGGTCGCGACCGCCCGCGGCCGACCGTCGCGTCCCACCTGGACGACGGCGCACCAGTCGCCGAGGATCGGCAGCGCCAGCTGGGTCACCCGCTCGACCGTCTCCTCCCACTCGAGCGACACCGCGAGCTGCTGGCTCGCGAGCGCCAGGAACCGCTCGCCGCGCTCGGCGCGCTCGTGCTCCGTGAAGTCCTGGAACGCGAGCACCGCGCCGGTGCTGCCCTCCCCCTCCTTGATCGCTCCCGAGGTGAACGAGATCGGGAACCACGACCCGTCGCGGCGCGAGAACGTCTCATCCTGCCCCTGCACCGTCCCGCCGGAGCGGATGACGCGGAGGAGCTTGCATTGCTCCTCCGGGACCGGCGTGCCGCCGTGGCCGGCGTGGACGACCTCGTGGAGCTTCTCCCCCCTGAGCTCCGCCTCGGTCCACCCCAGCATCCGCTCCGCCGCGGGGTTCATGAAGGTGAGCCGACCCTCGACGTCGACCGCGAGCACGCCCTCGGCGAGGTTGCCGGTGATCGCGCGCAGCAGCTCCAGGTTCTCTCGGACTCGCTGCTCGAGATCGAGCCGCACCCGAGCGATCCCGAGGACCTGCGCGGCCGTCCGGAGGACCCGCAGCTCGGCCGGACCGAACGCGTGCGCGCTGGACGCGTGCGCGCACAGGAGGCCGTAGGGTGCGCCGTCGCTGGCGCCGGGGATCGCGACCATCGCGCTCGCCGCGAGCCTGAGCTCGCCGAGCAACGGATCGCCGTCCTCGTCACGAGAGGCGCGCGTCACCGGATCACCGAGGCCGAGCGCCGCCTGGAAGCACGGCGCGTCCGCCGAGAAACGCGCTCCCTCGAGCGCGCGCGCCTTCCCCGCCGCAGGGCGGAGCACGAGGAACTCGCCCTCCCGCACCAGCACCGCGGCGGCATCGCACCGGAGCGCGCGGCGGACGACGTGCACCGTCTCCGACGTGAGCGTGGAGACGTCCCGCGCCTGCAGCGCCTCGAGGCCGATCCGCGCCGCGAGCGAGTGCTCCGCCGCGACGAGCTCCGACTCCCTGCGGACCCGCCGCGACTCGAACCACGCGCGCCGCAGCGCACCGACGCCGAGCGCGTCGACCGCGCCGGTGAGCAGGAACAGCATGACCCGCGACGCCTGATACTCCTCGTCCGACCAGAACGACGGGACATCGGTCCGTTGCAGGTGGAGGTATGCGACGAAGGACACCCCGAGCGCGAGGAGCCCCGGGCCGGTGCCGCCCGCGGCCGCCGCGAGGGTGATCGCCGCGAGCAGGAAGATCTCCGACGCGCCGGCGAGCGGCGTCAGCAGCATCGCCGTGAGCAGGTAAGCGCCGATTGACAGCGCCACGGCGAGCGCGAACCGCCGCGGCGTCGACGCGACCACGTTCAGGATCCACGGAGCCGCTACGGGCTCGCCGCGGAGACGAGGTGGAATAGGCGCTTGCACCGGCGGTCCCCCTACCGCAACGCCACACATCTTCGCGTACCACGCCGGCGGTACATCGGGACAGGTGGCGCGACATGCTCGTGAGGGGGGGAAGGCGACACGCGGTCGCGGCCCGATCGCCCTCAGCGACGGGGGTGAAGGGGCACGCGGTCGCGGCCCGACCGCCCTCAGCGACGGGGGCGCTGGGCGAAGAGCTCGGCGAGCGCCGTCGCCAGCGCGGGGACCGTGTACGTGGCGGGCTCGACGGACGGGCTGAGCCCGGCCTCGCGCAGCGCACCGGAGGTCGTGGGGCCGATCGCCGCGAGGGCGACGGGTCCGAGAATCACTGGCGAATCCGCGCCGAGCGCGGAGACGACGCTGCGCACCGCGGAGGGGGACGCGAACGCGATGGCGTCCACCTCCGCTCGCGCGAGCGCGTCGGCGAGCGGCTGCATCGCCTCCTTGTCGACCGGCAGAGTCCGGTAAGCCACGGGAGCGCAGACGTCGGCGCCCGCCCGCACGAGTCCTTCCATGAGCTCCCGACGCCCTTCGGCGGCGCGCGGGACCAGCACGGCGCGTCCGGCGACGAGCGGCGCCAGCGCTTCCGCGAGCGCGGTGCCTCGCGCCTCTGCAGGGACGAGGTCCGGGACGCGCACTCCGAGCGCGAGCCGCTCGGCCGTCGCCGGGCCGACCGCGGCGAGCTTCACCGCGTCCCAGTCTTCGGCGGTGATCCCGAGCGCGGACGCCCGCTCGAGGGTCCGCTCGACGCCGTTCGCGCTCGCGAACACGGCCCAGGCGAAGCGCGGCAGGACGCGGAGCGCCTGATCGAGCGCGTCGTACGACTCGGGCGGGGCGAACGCGATCGAGGGGACCTCGAGCACGCGAGCGCCGAGTTCGCGCAGGCGCACGGCGAGCGGGTCGTTCCGCTTCTCGCCCCGGGTTACCGCGATGGTTCTCCCCGAGAGCGGCAGCTCCGTCATGACGTCCTCCGGCCGACGACCAGACCTCGCCCACCCGCGCCGAAGCAAAGGAGCGAGGCGGCCTGGCCGAAAGCTGATCCTGAACTGCTCACACGCGCCGCCGGGAGCGGCGGCGCGCGTGCGTGATCACTGCTGGGGCGCGACGACCTGGAGCGCCTCGCACTCCTTCAGGATCTCCGCAGCGCCCTTCGAGAGCAGCTCGTCTCCGAGCGCCTCGCCCAGCGCGCGCGCCTCGGCGACGGGTCCGACCCGCTCGCCGCGGACGACGCGGGTGCCGTCGAGCGAAGCGACGAGCGCGCGGAGCGACACGCGGCCCCCCGCGACCGTCGCGTGCGCCGCGATCGGCACCTGGCAGCCGCCCTCGAGCCGGCGCAGCAGGCCGCGCTCCGCCTCGACGCGGTGGCGGGTGTCCGGGTCGTCGAGCGGCGCGAGACGCGCGAGAGTCGCGGCGTCGTCCGCGCGGCACTCGAGCGCGAGCGCGCCCTGGGCGACGGCGGGCAGCATCTCGGACGGGTCGAACACGTAGGTGGCGTGCTGCGCGAGTCCGAGGCGCCGCAGGCCGGCGTACGCCAGCACGACCGCGTCGAGCCCCTGCTCCGTCTTCTTGAGGCGCGTCTCGACGTTGCCGCGGATGACCTCGATCTGCAGGTCGGGCCGCAGCGCCTTCAGCTGAGCCCCGCGGCGCAGCGACGACGTGCCGACTCGCGCGCCGTGCTTCAGGTCGGCGAGCGTCTTCGCGCGCGGCGAGCAGAGCGCGTCGCGCGGATCCTCGCGGACCGGCACCGCGCCGATGACGAGCCCGTCGGCGACGACGGCCGGGAGATCCTTCATCGAGTGGACGGCGATCTCGGCGTCGCGCGACAGCAGCGCGTCCTCGATCTCCTTCACGAACAGGCCCTTGCCGCCAACCCGCGCGAGCGCGACGTCGAGGATCTTGTCGCCCTTCGTGACGAGCTCGTGCAGCCGCACGTCGAGACCTGGCTCGCGGTCACGGAGCAGCCCGGCGACGTGGTTGGCCTGCCACTTGGCGAGGGGGCTGCGGCGGGTCGCGATTCGAATCATCTCTTCTCCGACATCGAAAGCACCTGCGCCGAATGCCCGGAGTCGGCGGCGGGTCGCTGGGAGTGTTGGTCGTTGTTGTCCACGTCGAACAGCTCCGCGGCCGCGCCCGGGAGCGCGGTGTCACCGGACGCTGCCGCCTCCTTGAGGCGGGCGGTCGGGACGTGGAGGAGCTTGTTCACGATTGCGCGGGCCATCGCCTCGACGCTCTTCCGCTGCTTGTCGTCGAGGCTCGCGCCGATCTGCGCGAGAGTGCGCTCCGCCTCGGTGCGCGCGATCTGCTCGGCCTTGCGCCGGAGCCCGGCGAGGACCGGCAGCGCCGCGCGCTGATCGCGCTCCGCGACGAACGCCATCACCTCGGCCTCGACGATGGCCTCCGCGCGGATCGCCTCCCCCGCGCGCGCCTCCTTCGTCGTCTGGACCACCTTCTCGAGGTCGTCGACGTCGTACGCGTAGACGTCCGGCAGGTCGGCGCACTTCGGGTCGACGTTGCGGGGCACCGAGAGGTCGATGAAGCACATCGACCGGTGGCGGCGCGCCTTCATCAGGCGCTGCACCATCTCGGCCGTGATGACGTAGTTCGGCGCGCCCGTCGACACGATCGCGACGTCGGCCGCGACGAGCAGCGCGTCGAGCTCTGCCCAGTCCCGCGAGAACCCGCCCACCTGCTCCGCGAGGGCGCGCGCGCGCTCGGGCGAGCGGTTCGTCACGAGGATGCGGTCGGCGCCGAGGGACGCGAGCGCCTTCGCCGAGAGGGCGCCCATCTTGCCGGCGCCGACGAGGACGATCTCGCGGCCCTTCAGGTCGCTGAAGATCTTCTCCACGAGCTCGACCGCGACCTGCGACATGCTCGAGGCGCCGCAGCCGATCTGGGTCTCGTTGCGCACGCGCTTCGCGGTCGCGAACGCGCGGTTGCACAGGCGCGAGACGAACGCGCCGGCGGCGCCCGAGGCGCTCGCGACACCGTACGCCTCCTTCACCTGCCCGAGGATCTGCTGCTCCCCGAGCACCATCGAGTCGAGGCTCGCGGCGACGCGGAACAGGTGACGGACGGCCTCCCTGCTCTCGCGGACGTACAGGTGGTCGACGGACTCCGCGCAGCGATCGACGAAGAAGCTCCGCGCCGCCGACACCGGGCCGGCGACGTACACCTCGACGCGATTGCAGGTCGAGATGACCATCGCCTCGTCGACGTCGGGCCGCGCACGGAGCGCCGTCAGGGCGTCCCGCAACGCGTCTCCGCAGAGCGCGACCCGTTCGCGAACGCCGATCGGGGCGCTCTTGTGCGAGAGGCCCACCATCGAGACGTCGTTCATGACGAGCTCCCTCGGTCCGCGGCGTACGAGCCTTCGTGCCGCGTCAGCCCGGGTGCCTGACGCAGGCCGACCATCGTGCCCATGACGAGCACGAAGCCGACCACCGTCAGGACCGCGTACTTGCGTCCGTGGATGCCGCTGTGCCGGAGCTGCACCATCAGCGCGAACAGCAGCCAGATGCCGAGCGAGATCACCTGCTGCAGATCCCACCCGAAGAACCGACCCCACGCCGTCTTCGCCGTGAGCGTCCCGGAGACGAGCGCGATGGTGTAGATGACGAAGCCCGAACGGACCATGCGCTGGTTGAGGCGGTCGAGCGCGGTCAGCGACGGCAGCCGCGAGAACAGCGCGCCGAAGCGCTTCCCCTTCAGCTCGCGCTCCTGCAGCAGGTACATGAGCGCGACGCCGAACGCGATCGCGAACAGCCCGACCGCGCCGGTCGCCGCGATGACGTGCAGCTTGAGGACGGGGAGCCGCACCACCTCGGGCACGATCCCGTGGCTCTGGCCGGGCTGCGCGAAGAGGCCGGGCACGAGCGCCATGAGCAGCAGCGGCGTGATGAACGCGCCGATCGCTGGCAGCCTGTACGCACGGATGAGCAGCAGGAAGCCGCCCGCGGCGAGCCAGGCGATCATGACGAGGCCGCCGCGCAGCGTGAAGAACTCGGCGCCGCGGAACTCGCTGCAGGCGAAGCCGATCGAGATCGCGTGGACGAGGAACCCGGCGCCGACGAGCGTGTAGCCCGCGGAGGCAGCCCGGGTGTGGCGTGGGCGCGCGAAGTAGAAGACGTACGCAGCAGCCGCCGCGAGGTACAGCGCCGCGGCGAATCTGAGGATCCAGACGCTCATGAAATCGATGCCCCCACCATCCGGCCACCCCTCCTCGCCCGCGCAACCGTTGCGGTCGTCCTGCAACCGGTGCGGCGGTCAGGGCCGAGCAAGGGCGCGCACCGGGCGGTGCAACGCGGATACGCGTTCCTGATGGGCGTCACGGCAGCCTGTTAAGCAGGAAACGCGCCAGCTCTGCTGCGTCATTCCGCGCCTTTTCGCGCGGCGAGGCCACCGGTGAAGTCGCCACCGAGGCGGTCGCGGCCGAGGCGGCCGCGGACGTCGACGGGGCGATCGCGACGGCGCGCTGCGGCAAAGCCGTGAACCCGTGCTGGACGTCGTACGCGACGTCCCCCAGGAGCACCGAGTCCCCCAGCAGCTCGGCCCCGGACGTCTTCAGCTCGGCCGCACCCTTCACCTTGCCGGTGAGCGCGTTCGGATCGAAGCCGCCGCCCGCGACGCCCAGGAACCGTACCGCGGGCTGCAGTTCGAGGCGCTGACCGCGCGCCGTCCCCGACTGCACCGTGAGGACGTCCGCCGCGACCTCGACCGCGCCGCGCGCGGTCCAGCCTTCGACGGCAGCTTGAGGAAGGAAGTAGAGCGTGCTCACGCGTAGCTCCGGACGGCCGGAAACACGAGCAAATTCAGACGCGCCGCGAACGTAGCACGCGCCACTGCCCGCTTGCCAGCGAGCGGGCGAGGGATTAGACACGCCCACATGGCCTCCAATGACGTGGTGACCCTTGCGGACAGCACCTTCGACGACGAGGTGCTGAAGAGCAACGTGCCGGTGCTCGTGGACTTCTGGGCCACGTGGTGCGGCCCCTGCAAGGCCATCGCGCCGACCATCGACGAGTTCGCTCGCGAGAACAAGGGCAAGGTCAAGGTCGGCAAGCTCGACGTCGACCACAACCAGCAGGTCGCCCAGAAGTTCGGCATCCGCTCGATCCCCACCCTGCTCCTGTTCAAGAACGGTCGCGTCGTCGACACGCTCATCGGCGTCGTGTCGAAGGCCAAGCTGGTCGACGCTCTCAACAAGGCGGCGTGACGCGCTCGCCCGCGAGCGGGCGAGTGACGCAGTCACGCGGGAAAGCAGCGAGCTGCCTTCCCGCGCGCGTGGTCAATTCACGAAGCGTCGCATCCCGACGTTCACGAGCAGCCCGATACCGAGCATGACGGCGAGGACGGACGATCGTCCGTAGCTCATGAGCGGCAGCGTCACGCCGACGACCGGCAGCGTGCCCGTGACCATCCCGATGTTCACGAACGCCTGCCAGAAGATCATCCCCGTCACGCCGACGGCGAGGAAGTGGCCGAAGCGATCGCGTGCGTTCCCCGTGATCGTCAGGCCCGCCGTGACGAGCATGTAGAACAGGAACAGGAGCACCGCGCAGCCGACGAAGCCGTGCTCCTCCGCCCACACCGAGAAGATGAAGTCGGTGTGCTGCTCGGGCAGGAACGACAGCAGCGTCTGCGTGCCCTGGCCCCAGCCCTTCCCCGTCGCCTGCCCCGAGCCGACCGCGATCATCGACTGCGTCGCGTGATAGCCCGCGCCGAGCACGTCGGCTTCCGGGTTGAGGAACGTCTCGACGCGCTTCTTCTGGTACGGCTTCAGGTGCGGATAGGCGCCGAACGCGAGCGAGACGACCGCCGCGACGACGACCGCCACCGTCTTCCAGCGCACGCCCGCGAACAGGATGATCGTGCCGCCGGTCGCGGTGATCATGAGCGCCGTGCCGAGGTCGGGCTGCTTCAGCGTCAGCACCGCCGGCACGAGCGTGATGAGCGCCGGGACGATGAGCTGCCGCAGCCCCATCGGACCGCGCCGGTTGTCGGCCATGTGGAAGTAGCGCGCGAGCGCGAGGATGACGGCGATCTTCGCGAGCTCCGACGGCTGCAGGTTCACGGGGCCGATGTGGATCCAGCGCCGCGCGCCCATGATGGTGCGGCCCTGCGCGAACACCATCAGCAACAGCACGATCACGAACGCGTAGTACGCCCACGCGATGCCCATGAACCGCCGGTAATCGATGAAGCACATCGCGAGCACCAGCACCGCGCCGACGCCCATCATGACGGCCTGATCGATCCAGACCGGCGCGTGCGCGCTGCGGGACGCCGACGCGAGGTTCCAGACGCCGATCGCGCAGATCGCCATCACGATGAACGCGACGTGCCACGGGAACCGTGCGAAGACCCGGCGGCTCCCTTCGCCGCGCTCGACGGATACTTCAAGGGGCATGGTTGGCTCCGGAGGGCGCGGCGCCCGCGGGCTTGCCGTCGCCGGGCTTCGGCGCGGCAGGCTTCGTCCCGGCAGATCTCGTCGCCGTCAGCCTGGGGCGCGGCTTCGCGGCGGACTTCACGGTCGCGACCTTCGCGACGGCAGGCGTCGCGGCGCCGAGCGGGATCACCTTCGCTTCCAGTCTGGCTGCGATCGGCAGCGCCGATACGGGCGGGCCGGAGCGCGGCACGAGCTGGACGTCCGGCTTCGAGGCCGCCGGAGCGTTTGTCGGCGCGGGCGCTGGCGCGTGTGTCGGCGCGGGCACCGGCGCGGTCGTCGGCGGAACGAGCTTCACGTCCGGCTTGGCGGACGCAGGCGCCGCCGCTGCAGCGCGCGCTGGGGCCGGCCCGCCTACGGGCGGGACGAGGTTCACGGCGGGCTTCGCCGCCGCATCCGCGGGCAGCGGCCCGCCGACCGGCGGGACGAGGTTCACGGCGGGCTTCGCCGCCGCAGCCGTGGGCACCGGCGCGTCGAGCGGCGGGACGAGGTTGAGGGCGGGTTTCGCGGTCGCGGGCGCATCCGCGGGCGCGCGGGCCGGCGCGTTCGCGGCAGGCACGACCTTGACGTCCGGCTTCGCGGAAGCGGGCACGGCGGCGGCGCCGTCCACGCTCGCCGTCGCGACCGGCGGAGGCGTCGTGATCGCTTTCCCGGGCTCGACGACCGTCGTCGTGGACGTCGCGATGCCGGCATCCTGCTGCTTCAACTCGAAGTACTTCTTGATGAGCGCGGCGGCGGTCGGGGCCGCGTTGCTCGATCCGAACCCGGAGTGCTCGTTCAGCACGACGACGACGATCTCGGGATCCTCCATCGGCGCGAAGGACGCGAACCAGGCGTGGTCGCGCTCGAAGTACGGCAGCTGGGCGGCCTTGATGCGGCGCGCGCCGAGCTTCACGACCTGCGCGGTGCCGGTCTTGCCGACCATCGTCACGTCCTTGAGACGCGACCACCACGCCGTGCCGAACGGCTTGTTCACCGCCGCGTTGAGGCCCTCGAGGATCGCGTCGCGCGTCTCCTGCTTGAACGGGATCTCGCCGTTCTTCACCGGCGGAAACTCCTGGATCGTGGCGCCGCGCGGATCCTCGATCCGCATCACCACCTGCGGTTTCCAGACGACGCCCGAGGCGATCGCGCCGTAGAGCACGAGCTGCTGCATCGGCGTGACCTTCACGTCGCCCTGGCCGATCGCGATGTTGAGGGACATGCCGTGCTGGTAGCCGCCGGGGATGTGCTTGTCGTGCCACGCCTCGTCCGGCATGAGGCCGGAGATCTCGCCGCCCACGTCGAAGCCGGTCGGCTTGCCGAGGCCGAGCTTCGTCGCCCACTTGTGGATCTTGTCGGTCCCGAGCCGGTCGCCGAGCGTGTAGTAGAAGACGTTGCAAGACGCCCCGAGCGCCTGCTCGAGGCCCACGTGGCCGTGGCCCGGGGGCTCCTTGTCGCAGCGCCAGCGATGGCCGCCGAGCTGGTACCAGCCCGGGCAGCTCACGCCACCGCCCTTGTGAAACGCGCCCTCCTCGAGCGCGGCGATCGAGGTGACGACCTTGAACGTCGACCCCGGGAAGTAGTTCTCCTGGATCGCGCGGAAGAGCTGCGGCTTCAGGGGATCCTTGCTGATCGCCTCGAGCTCCGCGCGCGTGATGCGGCCGGACAGCTTGTTCGGATCGGGCGCCGGGCGCGACACGAGCGCGAGGATGAAGCCGGTCTTCGCGTCCATCGCGAGCACGGCACCCGCGGTCGCCGGGAAGAACTGCTCCGCGAACTCCTGCAGCCGCCAGTCGATCGACAGGACGAGGTTGTTGCCCGGCTGCGAAGCCTCGAAGCGCTGCTCCTCCGGGATGAGCCCTTCCCCGAGATCGTCGCCCTTCGTCGCGTTGCCCTTCGCGTCCACGACGACGCGGCGCACGCCGTCGCGGCCGCGCAGCATCGACTCCCATCGGCGCTCGAGCCCGCGTCGCCCGACGTAGTCGCCGAGCCGGTACGCCAGCTGACCGGAGCCGGACGTCTCGATCGCCTCGTTCATCCGCTTCAGCTCTTCGCCGCCGATCTCGTTCATGTACCCGAACAGATGGGCGGCCCAGGCGCCGTAGCGGTAGTTGCGATGCGGCGCCGGGATCACGTCGACGCCGGCGAGCGCGCCGGGGATGCGATTCGCCTCGACGACGTCGAGCTCCTCGCGCGCAATGTCGACCTTCACCGTGAACGGGCGGAAGGCCTCCAGCCCGCGTGACTTCGCGAGGCGCTCGCGAGCGCGCTGGTCCTCCTCCGGCGTGAGCGTGAGGAGCTGCGAGAGCCGGTCCAGGATCTCGGTGCACTGAGCGCCGCAGAAGTACGGCGTCAGCGTGACGTCGTAGCTGGGGCGGGAGTCGACGAGGATGCGCTCGTTGCGGTCGAGGATGAAGCCGCGGTCGGCCGGGACGCGCAGCTCCTTCACGAAGTTCTCGTCGGCGCGCTCCTTGTACTCGTCACCGCGGAGCACCTGCAGCTGGTACAGCCGGAACAGGAGCGACAGGAACGCGAGCGAGGCGATGCCGGCGAACCAGTAGGTTCGCGGCCTGAACTCACGCTGCGCCGCTCCCGGCGCGCTCGGTGGTGGAATGCCGACCATCACGCTTCCTGGCTGGGCCCGCTCGCCCGCCCGCACTCGGAACAGCGGAGCCTCATCGGGGATTCGCGATCATCGCAGGAGGGTCGGACCTTCATCGCGCGGAGCGCCGGGAGTCACCGCAGCAGCGTCGGATCGTCGCGTGCGAACAGGCGATCCGTCGCGTTCATCAGCGAGAGGACGAGCGGGGAGGCGAGCGCCGTGACGAGCGCCTCCAGGCCGATCCTGCCGGCGAGCTCCCAGCCGGGCGCGGCGACCTGCGGGGTCACGAGGTCGATGAGACCGAGGGCGGCGCAGCCGGCGAGGAAGGTGCCGACCAACGTGAGCACGGCGAAGCCGACGCGGCCCGGGATGTCGACCGCGGCGCCGGCGCCGCGCGCGAACAGGAACAGCGCGACGGAGAGGAACGTCATGAGGCCCTTCGGGCCGCCGTTCGCGAGGTCGAGCACGTAGCCGATCGCGGTCGCGCTGACTGCGCCCTCCACGGTGTTCGCGTGCAGGCCCAGCCAGAGCACCATCGGCAGCACGATCATGACGGGGATCGCGCCTCCGCCGAGCCATCGCAGCAGGGCCGCCTGGAGCGCCGACAGCGCGAGCGCAAGCGCGAAGTACAGGACCGGCTTCACGGCACGCGGCTCCCCGCCTCGCGCCGCGGCTGGGCCGCCGTCCTCGTGTCGTGCGGTGCGCTCGTCGTAGCGCGCGGACTCGGGGTCGCCGCGGGGTGCGGCGCGCTCGTCACAGCGCGCGGATTCGGGGCCGTCGCACCGTTCGTAGCGGCGTGCGACCCGCTCGGCGTCGCGGATGCGGCGGCCGGCGCAGCGGCGCTTCCGGCGGGCGGACGCGCCGGGGCTGATCGCTCCACGGCCGGACCGGACTGCGCGACGGCGGCGGACTCGTCGCGGCCACCCGCGGCGCGCGACCGCAGCACGAGCACCTCCTCGAGCTTCGTCACGTCGACCGCGGGGATGACGTCCGCCTTCTGATACAGGCCCTGCCCCGCCTTCTTGAGGTTCTCGACGCGGCCGACCGCGAGGCCGCGCGGGAAGATGCCGTCGGTGCCCGAGGTGACGAGCTCGTCGGCGTCCTGCAGATCGTCGGAGCGGAGCGCGTAGTCGAGCCTGCACACGTCGGGATCGCCGGTTCCGCGCACGTTCGCGCGCGCCCGGGAGCGGGCCACGCGCACCGCGATGGAGCTGTTCAGATCCGTGAGCAGCAGCACGTCCGCGGTGGAGCTCGTCACGGCGTGCACGCGGCCGACGACCCCGCGCGCCACGACGACCGGCATCAGCTTCTCCACGCCGTCGTCAGCGCCGCGATCGATCCGGACGAGCTGCAGGCCCTTCGCGTCGAGCCGGACTCCGATGACGCGGGCGCCGACGACCTCGAAGCCGGGCTCCGACTCGGCGAACCCGAGCAGCACCCGCAGCCGCTCGTTCTCGGCCTCGAGCCTGACCTTGTCGCGCTGCTCGAGCTCGAGCTCGTTCACGCGACGCGAGAGCTGCTGCGCGCGCTCGTGCGCGCCGCGCAGCCCGACGTATCCGCGCCAGCCGTCGAGGGCGCCGCCGATCACGAAAGCGACGCCGCGCTCGACGGGAGCCGTGAGGACGATGAAGAACCTGTCGAGGCGCGACCGCTCGCTCGGGCGCCGCGCGTGCGCGAAGTACACGCCGAGCGGCACGAGCAGCAGCGCCGCGACGAGCGCCAGATCGCGGAACCGCTTCAACAGTGAGAACACGCCCGCTCCGGCAACGCCGCCCCGCGCCTGAATACTGGGAACTCTTGCATTTTAGCGCCTGTCGGCTACTTTCTCCACCCCTTCGGGAGCGATCGTCCAGCGTCGAGGATCGCTCCATAACACGCGGAGCTCGCATTCCATGCTCGACACCATGAGGGCGAACCGGCGGAACATCCTGACCGCCCTCCTGTTCGGCATCATCATCTTCGTTTTCGTGGTGAGCTTCGGTCCGGGCTCCCAGGGTTGCCAAGGCAGCCGGAACGGCGGCGGAGTCGGCGCCAACGAACAAGTTGCGACGGTGAACGGCCAGAGCATCACCGCCGGCGACTTCGAGCAGCAGTACGCCCAGCTCTACCGGATGTACCAGCAGCAGGCCGGCGAAGCCTTCACGCAGGAGCTCGCCGACAAGCTGGGCCTCCGCCACAGCGCGCTGGAGCAGCTCGTCGTCCGCGAGCTGATCCTCCAGGAGGCGAAGCGGCAGGGGCTGCTCGTCACCGACGAGGAGCTGGAGCGGTCGATCAAGGAGAGCCCGTCGTTCCAGTCCGGCGGCCACTTCGATCACGACTACTACACGCGCGCCACCAGCAGCGCGTACGGCTCGCCGGCCCGCTTCGAGGCGAAGATGCGCGAGGACCTCCTCGTCCAGAAGATGGCGACCCTCGTGCGCCAGGGCGCCAAGGTTTCGCCCGACGAGATCAAGGACGCGTGGCTCGCCGAGGCGGATCGCGTCGGCCTCGAGCTGGTCGTGTTCCCGGTCGAAGCCGCGAAGGCCGAGGTGAAGCCGACCGACGCCGAGGTGCAGGCGTACGCCGCCGCGAACGCGAAGAAGATCGAAGATTTCTACAAGGCGAACCCCGCGGCGTTCCAGAAGCAGAAGCGGGTCAAGGCTCGCCACATCCTCGTCAAGTCCGACTCGCCCTCGCAGGACGCGGCGGCGCAGCAGAAGGCGCAGCAGATCCTCGAGCGCGCGCGCAAGGGCGAGGACTTCGCGAAGCTGGCGCGCGAGACGTCGCAGGACGAGCGGAGCAAGGCGCAGGGCGGCGATCTCGGCGAGTTCGGCCCCGGCGTCATGGCGAAGCCGTTCGAGGACCTCGCGTTCGGCCTCAAGGCCGGCGAGATCGGCGGCCCGGTGAGGACGCAGTTCGGGTGGCACGTCGTCAAGGTCGAGGACGTGAAGGAGATCGGCGGTGGCTCGCTCGACGAGGCTCGCCCCATGATCGCGCGGCAGCTCCTCGAGCAGGAGCGCGCCACCGCGATCGCGCACAAGAAGGCCGAGTCGGCGCTCGCGGCGCTCAAGTCGGGCAAGTCCTTCGCGGAGGTCTTCCCGGCGGAGGGCAAGGGCAACACGGTGACGCTCGGCGGCAGGGTGCTGCAGCCGGTCGAGACCGGCCTCTTCAGCCCGGTCGCCGCCGGCAGTGTTCCGCGGGTCGGCGCGGCGCCGGAGCTCGCCGCAGCGGCCGTCGGCGCGAAGGGGCCCGGAGTCCTGCCGCAGGTGTACGACTCCGCCCAGGGTCCGGTCGTCGCTCGCGTGAAGGAGCGCCAGCGCCCCGACGACACGCAGTTCGCCGCGAAGAGCGGCGAGATCGCCGAGCGGCTCCGCACGCGCCGCGAGGGTCAGCTCGAGCAGGCGTGGGTCGCCGCGCTGCGCGAGAAGGCCAAGGTCTCCGTGAACGAGCAGCTCGTCGGTAGCCCCGCGACGGCGGTGCAGTAATACCGAGAGGCGATGCGCCTCGTCCTCGCAAGCCAGAGCCCGCGTCGCCGCGAGATGCTGGGCGCGCTCGGGTTCACGCTCGAGGTGCGCCCGGCCGACGTCGACGAATCGGTCGTGCCCGGAGAGCCGCCGCGGGACTACGTGATCCGGCTGGCGCGCGAGAAGGCGCGCGCCGTCGACGCCGCCGGCGATCCCGTGGTGGCGGCGGACACCACCGTCGTCCTCGACGGCGAGATCCTCGGCAAGCCGCGCGACGACGAGGAGGCGCGCCGGATGCTGCGCGCCCTCTCGGCTCGGGCGCACGAGGTCGTGAGCGCCGTGTGCGTGCGCTTCGGCGAGGTCGAGCTCGCGGAGGCGGTCGCGAGCGCAGTCGTGCTCGCGCCTCTCAGCGACGCCTTCATCGAGTGGTACGTGGCCTCCGGCGAGCCTCGCGACAAGGCCGGCGCCTACGCGGTCCAGGGGCTCGCGGGCGCGGTGGTCCGACGGGTCGAAGGCAGCGTCTCGAACGTCATCGGCCTCCCGCTCGCCGAGACGCTCGCGCTGCTGGAGAAGGCCGGCGTCCGCCTGCCGTGGGAGAGCCGATGACCGCGATCGCCGAGCGCCTCGCGCAGTTCCGCGCGGCGATCCCGCCGTCCGTCACGCTCGTCGCGGTGTCCAAGACGCAGCCGGCGAATGCGATCCGCGAGGCCTACGCTGCGGGCCAGCGCGACTTCGGCGAGAACTACGCGCAGGAGTGGCGAACCAAGGCCGAGGAGCTCGCCGACCTCCCGGACCTCGTCTGGCACTTCATCGGCGGCCTGCAGACGAACAAGGCGAAGTACCTCGCCGGCGCGGTCCGGTGGATCCACACCGTGGACCGTGTCGAGCTGGCCCGGGAGCTGTCGAAGCGGTGCGAGCAGCGAGGCGCCTCGGTGCGCGTCCTGCTCGAGGTGAACGTGTCGCGCGAGCCGCAGAAGGCGGGCTGTGCCCCCGAGGACGCGGCGCGCCTCGCCGACGAGGTCCGCGCCCTCCCCGCTCTCGAGCTGCGGGGGCTCATGTGTATTCCGCCAGCCGAGGGCGACCCGCGCCCGCACTTCGCCGCGCTCCGCGCGCTGCGCGAGCAGCTGGCGCTGTCCGACCTGTCGATGGGTATGAGCGGCGACTGGCGCGAGGCGATCGAGGAAGGCTCGACGATCGTCCGCATCGGCACCGCCATCTTCGGCGCGCGTCCCCCGACCCGCTGACGCGCTGGCCGGCGACGTGCGCGGTCGCGTCGAGGCCTCGGGCCGGCAAGCGGCGCGTCAGACGACGCGCAGCCGCAGCTTCCCCTCTTCGGACACCTGTGCCCGCAGCTCCTGGCCGCAGTAGTTGCAGAGGACCTCGTCGCCGTCCACGAACCCGTCGTCGAGCGGGTTGTTCGCCGCGCACTCCGGACAGTCGAACTCCCGGAAGCGTCGGCGACGGCCGTTCTCCTGGAACTCGGACTCCTCGTCGTCATCGCCGAAGGAACGGGGATCGTACGGCATGGGGCGACTCCTCGGACGGTGGGCCTGGCGCGTCGGATCGAGGACGAGGCCGCTCACCTCGTTGGCCCGAATCGGTCAGGCGCATGCGTGGTTCGAATATCACGGGTGTGCCGTCTGTCCTGTAAGTGAACCGTCACTCGGGGAGCTGGAGCGGCTCCGGTGGGCTAGGGACGGCGGTTTTCCGTTCGTCGCAAGCTGGCACCAGCGTTGCTGACGGTTCAACATGGGCGCGCATCGGGCGCGGCCCAGGAGGTCGATGGATGTACGGTAGGCTCGCACTCGTCACCGCGGTGCTCGCGCTCGCGCCGCAGGTACGCGCCGGCACCGCCGGGACCGATCGCTCCACGTCGCCCGCCGCAGCGCAGGGCTCGCAGACGCCGGCCCCGACGCCGCAGGCGATTGCCGCAGAGGTGACGGCGGCGCAGACGCCCGCGGCGCGGATCGCGTTCGCGCCTGGCGAGCAGATCGAGTGGAACGTCGAGTACCTCGGAGTCCGCACCGGCACCGCGCGGCTGCAGGTCGGCAGGGCCGAGGGCGACATCTGGCCCGTCATCGCGCAGGCGAGGACCGAGGGCATCGCCAAGCTGCTCGAGATCCGCGAGCACTTCGTCTCGTACTGGGACGTGCCGCGCCAGCTCCCCCGCGGCTCGCACCTCGAGGCGCTCGAGATCGGCGACTACCACGTCGAGAAGACCCGCTTCGACCGCGACCAGGGCAAGGTCACCGTCGAGTGGACGCGCAAGGGGAAGCTGAAGTCGAAGCAGGTCGAGATCCCGCACGACGTCCACGACTTCGCGAGCGCCATCCTGTGGCTGCGGCTGCAGCCGCTCGCGGTCGGCGACGTCTACGACATCCCGGTCTTCACCGGCTCGCACACCTTCACGATGCGCGCCGAGGTCGCGGGCAAGGAGAGCGTGAAGACGCAGCTCGGCCAGCACGACACTTTCCGCGTCGACCTCCAGCTGGGCTTCAAGGACGAGTTCAAGACGAGCCGCCCGTCGAGGATCTGGTTCACCGCCGACTTCGCGAAGATCCCGGTGAAGCTCGCCGCCGACTTCGCGGTGGGGAGCGTCGTCGCGACGCTCAACAGCTACGCCCCGGGCGGCGACGTGGCCGTCCGCCGCTGAATCAGTCACGCCCGCGCCTTGCCGCGCGCGGCGCGAGTTCCAACCCTTGGGCGCGATGACCCGCGCCGCTCTCGTCGCGTTGCTCTGCTGGGGGCTCCCCGGCTGCGCCGCCGCGCACGCGCGGCCCGAGCGTGGCGCCGCGCCCGCGCGTGGGGCCGAGCCCCAGCGTGGCGCCGAGCCTGCGCGTGGCGTCGAGATCGGCGTCACGTCGGGGATGGAGAAGCTCCGTCCGGCGGATGGGTTCCCTCGCGCGCGCGCGATCGAGCTGACCGCCGCGCGCGGCGAGTGCGAGTCGGCCCAGATCGCGGTGCGCGCCCCCGGAGGGCTCGCTGCGCTGAGCGCGGACGCGTCGCCTCTCGGCGGCGACCCGCCCGTCGAGGTGACGCTCTACCGGGTCGTGATGCTGGACCTGCCCCTTCCGTCGGGCCCGGACGGGGAGGCCGGCGCGTGGCCCGACCCGCTCGTCCCGGCGCGCGACCCGTACTTCGGCGAGGCGAGGCGCGCGTTCCCCGTGAAGCTGGCGCCGCGCGAGGTCCAGGCGATCTGGGTCGAGGTCTGTGTGCCGGCGCGAGCGCCGGCGCGCAGCTGGCGCGGCGAGGTCGTCCTGCGGGAGCGCGGTACCGCGATCGCGCGCGTGCCGATCCACCTCCGCTCCTGGGCGTTCGAGATCCCGGCGACGACCAGCGTGCCGGTGACGTTCGGCCTGTCGACCCGCCTCGGCACGGAAGCGCTCGGGCGATTCATGGACCGGGACACTGCGCGATCGCTCGCCGCGGCGGCGCTGCGCCACCGCGTGACCCCGCACGGACTCTCGCACGATCCGCCCTCGGGGCGATGCGACGGCGACGGCTGCCGGCTCGACTGGAGCGGTTACGACGCGGAGATGGCGCCGATCCTCGACGGCACGCTGGTGCCGGGCGTGCGCGGAACCTGGGCGGAGGCCCGGATCCCGAAGACGGTGTGGGACGGGCCCGAGCCGATCTTGCGGCAGACGCTGCGCGCCTGGCGGAAGCACTTCGAGGAGCGCGGCTGGGGCGATCGGCTGTGGCTCTACACGCTCGACGAACCGAAGCCCGAACAGCTGAAGGAGCTCGCGCGCCGCGCCCGCGTCGCCCGCGAGGCTGGCGTGAGGGTCTTCGTGACGCACGAGCCCATCCCCGCGCTGCAGGACGTGGTGACCACGTTCGTGCCGAACCTGACGTTCTTCGACGAGGGCGCCCTGTCGCTCCGGTCCGCGCTGCGCCGTCCCGACCGCGGCGCCCGGCCGTTCTGGTACGCGAGCTGCCTCAGCCACGGATGCGACGAGCTGCCGCCTCGAGGGAAGATCCGCGAGCAGATGGTGCAGCGGTTCCAGGGCTGGCCGGGCTACGAGATCGACCGCCCGTCGGCCGCTGCGCGCGCGATGGCGTGGCTCGCCTGGCGCGAGCAGGTCGCGGGCGAGCTGTACTTCGATATGATCTACGCGTGGCGCGGAGATCCATGGCGCGATCCGAGGGCGTTCGCCGGGAACGGCGACGGCACGTTGCTGTATCCCGGCCTGACCTCGCGCTGGGGAGGGAGCCGGCCTTTCCCGGTCGAGTCCATCCGGCTCAAGCTGATCCGCGACGGCCTCGAGGATCTGGAGATGTTGCGCCTCGCGGATCGCGCCGGTCTCCACGAGGAAGCCGCGCGCATCGCGCAGCGCGTCGCGCCCAGCATCCGCGGCTTCTCGCGCGATCCCGACGCCTGGCTCGCGGCGCGACGCGAGCTCGGGGAGCTGCTCGAGCGCAGGCTCGCGGTGCAGCCGGCGCGCGCGAACCGCTGACCGACACGTCGCGGCGGTGTCGATGATCTCTGCCGCCATCGCCGCGCTCGCGCTCGCCGCCACGCCCTGCACGCTCCCGCCGCTCGGCTCCGGGCCGCGCCCGTGGCGGGCGGGCGAGTCGCTCGCGTGGGACGTGGACGTGATGGGAATCGCCACCGCCGGCACGATCGAGACGACCGTGGACGCGCCGGCCGCAGGCGTGGTGCCGGTCCGCGTGCGCGTGAAGAACACCTCGGTGTTCGCCAAGGTGAGGCACATCCGCGGAGTCGCGACCTCGTGGATTGACGCGACCACCCTGCTGCCTCGTCGCTATCGCGACGAGACGGTCGAGGAGAACGGCAGACGGACGACGGAGGTCCGGTTCGACGATCGGGGCCCTCACCTGCGCCTCGCCTGGACGTTCAACGACAGGCGCGGGATCCGCGAGGTCGACCGCACCGGCGTGGCGATGGACCTCGTGTCGCTCGTCTACTACCTGCGCGCGGCGGAGCTGAAGCCCGGGCAGCGCTTCTGCGCGGACCTCGTCGCGAACCGCAGGTACTGGCGACTCGAGGGGACCGTCGCGGAGACGCGCGAGCCGGTGGACACACCCGCCGGCACCTTCCAGACGATCCGCGTCGACACGATGCTGACGCGGCAGCCGACGCCCGACGATCCGAAGGTGCGGTCGCGGCCGCTGCACCTGTGGCTCAGCGACGACACGCGGCGCGTGCCGGTCGCCGGAGTGACCGAGGTGGATCTCGGTCCCGTCCGCGCTCTGCTCTCGCGCGGCGCGGGCTCGCGAGCGGCGCCGGGGGACGGCCGCTCCGGGCATCGATCGCCGGCCCGGTGACGTCCGCCGTAGCCACCCCACGCATCACTCGCCGGCGCGCTTCGCCCCGTATCAGTCACCGGCGAGGTTCGGCGCACGTCAGTCGCCGGCGCGCGCCAGGCTGACCGCGACCTGGGCGATGCGACGCCGCACGCTCCCGAGGACCGCCCCGAGGTACTCCGCGCCGTCGGCGCCCTGCGCTCGCGCCGCGAGCGCCATGAGCTCGTGACGGCTCACGCGCGGATCGCGCACGCTCGACGACACGGCAGAGACCCACGCGCCGAGCTCGGCGACCGCGGCCTCGGCCTCGCGCAGGTCGTCCTCGAGGAAGTCGACGAGCACCGCCTCGCGGGCGGTGGCGCCGGAGAGCCGTCGGCGGAGCGGATCGAGGTCGTCGGCGCGCTGCGCCGGCACGGGAAGGCGGGCTGCGGGCGTCTCGGTGGTCGCGACGGCGGCAACGGATCTCTTCACGGCGAAGCTCCTCGTCCGGCGCGGCGCCGGGCCACCGCGCGGATCGCTGCCTCCACCTGCCGCGGCGTGGCGCCGTCCGCGACGAGGTCGGAGATCTCGCGGAGCGCGGCCGCGATGGCGCCCGCGTCCACGCTGCCGCGAGCGTCGGCGAGCGCGGCCGCGAGGCTCCGCGTGCGCGCGTCACCGAGCGCGATCGCGCGCGCGGGGTCGGCTGCGCGCGCGGGCACGGTCGCCCGCGCAGGCAGGGTCGCTCGCGCAGGTATCGCAGGTACGGTCGCCCGCGCGGGTTCGACCGCCTCGCCGCGGACGACGCCGAGCACGACGTCGTCGCCGGGCTCTCCGGCCGCCTCTCGCGGGAGGTAGACGCGGAACGCGGTGCCCCGGTTGTCCCGGTGCAGCAGCTTCACGAACCCCTTGCGCACGAGCCCGTCGACGATGCGGTGCAGGCGGCGCTCGGAGGTGCCGAGCCGCGCGACGAGCTCCCGCTTCGGCAGCCGGCAGAAGTTTCGGCCCTCGGCGTACGAGAGGCGCAGCAGCTGGAAGTAGGCGCCCTGCTCCTCGGGCTCGAGGCGCGCCCCGGCGGAGTCGAAGGCATCGAGCGGGATCGCGGCGCAGCGGCCGCGCACGCGCGCGGCGCCGACGAGCTCACCCTCGAACGGCACCCGACGCATGTCGCCCGCTGCCAGCGCCTCGGCGCGCGCGAGCTCCGGCGACGCTTCCAGCGGGGCGGTCGCGAGCCGCGCGCTGCCCTGGATCGGCTGGTAGTACCGCGCCCCGTTCGCCACACGCCCTCCACACCCGTCGCCGGGTCGAGCGTAAGCGAACGATATCGGAGGTCAACTTTTCGGCTAGATCAACCCGCGGCTGCGGCGGAGCAGCTCGATCGTCTTCGCGTACTCGATCTCGAACGCCTGCGTCCCTTCCTGCAGGTGCTTCAGGCGCGCACGAGCCTCGCGGTCGATCTCGTCGTCGACGTCGAGGTGCTTCTTGAAGATGCCGTTGATCTTCCGGCGGAGCGTCTGGTCGTCGGCGTAGACCTCTTCGACGTTCCGCGACACGAGGAGGAACTCGATCATCTGCCCGATGACGAACTCGATGCCCTCGTCGCCCATCTTGAAGCCGCGGACGTCTGCCATCTCGCGCTTCACCTGGTTGAACCGGGAGTGATCGTAGCCGCGCCGCTCGAGCGCCTCTCGCGTCGCCGCGTTCACGCGCTCCTCGGCCGCGAGGTACTCCTTCATGATCGCCGCCATGTCCATCTCGGCGTCCGCGATCCGGAGCGTCTCGATCTCCACGTCCGAGTCCTGCATGAGGGTCTGTATGACCTCTCGCGCGATCGTGGGGATGACCTTCGGGTAAAGGCGCATGTTCTTTCCTCGGCCCCCGGCGGGACGCCGGCCTCAGGGGAGGAGCGGGACCGACGGCGCAAAGCCGCAATTCAAAAGGTGAAACCGTATAAACCTCGCTCGCCTGCGCGGGCAAGGAAAAACGGCCCCCTTCTCGACTGGCGAATCTGTGCAGAAGGCCAAAAAAAAGGCGGCTGCCCAATGGGGCGGCCGCCATGCGGGTGCCGTCGAGGTCGCGACCACGTGCCGCGCGGTGCGACGCGGCACCGCCGCCCGGCGAACCGGCCGACGTGAGCCGGCGCTGGTTCTTGGCGCCAGTTCGTGGCGCTAGTTCTTGTAGATGTCGATGACCTGCTGGAGGAGCTTCAGCGCCTCGGCCTTCGGACGCTGGAAGGCGTTGCGGCCCATGATCGAGCCGAAGCCGCCGCCCTCCTTGATGCCGCGGATCTCCGCGAGGACGTCCTCGGTCCCCTTCGCCTCGCCGCCGGAGAAGATCACGATGCGCTTGCCGTTGAACGCGCTCTGCACGACGTGGCGGACGCGGTCCGGCAGCGTCTTGATCGGGATGGCGTACTTCTCGTAGACCTTCTTCGCCTCAGGGTGCTCGACGAGCTCCTTCGGCGGCTTCACCTTGATGACGTGGGCGCCCATCTGCGCGGCGATCTGCGCCGCGTAGGCGGCGATGTCGACCGCCGTCTCGCCCTCCTTCGAGACGCCGCTGCCGCGCGGGTAGCTCCACACGACCGACGGCAACCCGTACTCCTTCGCCTCGAGGATCAGCTCGCGGAGGTTCTCGAGCTGCTCGTTCCGCGCGTCGGAGGCCGGGTAGATCGTGTAGCCGATCGCGACGCAGCCGAGCCGCACGGCGTCGCGGGGCGTCGCGGTGACGGCCGAGATGGGCGCGCCGCCGAGCTTCGAGAGCGAGTCGGAGTTGTTGAGCTTCAGGATGAGCGGGATCTGCCCGGCGAACTTCCCGGCTCCCGCCTCGATGAACCCGAGCGGCGCCGCGTACGCGTTGCACCCCGCCTCGATCGCGAGCTTGAAGTGGTAGTCCGGATCGTAGCCTTCAGGGTTCGGCGCGAACGAGCGCGCGGGCCCGTGCTCGAAGCCCTGATCGACCGGCAGGATGACGAGCTTGCCGGTGCCGGCCAGCTTGCCGTGCATCAGCAGCCGCGAGAGGTTCGTCAGCGTGCCCGGATTGTCCGAGGGGTACCAGGACAGGATCTCCTTCACGCGTCCGGTCATCTCCATGGTCGAGTCTCCCTGGTGGGCCGCGGGGGGCGGCCTGGTTGGAATTGGGCTGTTGCGGGCGCGAATGTATAGGGTTCGGACGGACTCCGCACAAGGAAGGTGCACATGGCGTTTGGCATCGGAGAACGTCCGGAAAAGAGCCCGGCCGCCATCCTCTTCACGGTGGAGTATCCGATTTCTCGAGACGAGCTCGTGACGGCGGCCGGCGAGGCTGAAGCGGATCGCAACGTGATCAACTTCCTGCGCTCGCTGCCAGACCGGATCTACACGAGCCCGCACGACGTACAGCGCGAGTTCTCGGAGGCCGAGGCGCGCTTCGGCATGAACTCGGACAACGACGTGCGGCACCGCGGCAACATCGGCAAGGAAGCGGTCGAGACGGGGGCGAACCCCACTCGACATCCGTGAGAGGAGGGCTGCGCCCTCCCCCCAGCCGAGCCGTCACCGATCACGTTCGGCGGTGACACACGGAGACGAACCCGCAGCCGTCCGCCGAGCAGCGCTCCGCGGTTCGGGCGAGATCTGCGACCGAGGGGGCCTCCTGCTGCGTCATCATGCGCGCGGCGAGGAAGGGGGCCTCCCTCGCGAACGCGTCCAGCTCGCCCTGCGTCGGCGTCACGTCGACCTCGGTGCACGGGCCGCGGAGGAACTGCAGCCGCGCGCGGATCTCCACCCGGGGGCGCGCGCGGGCGGCGGCGACGGCGTACGCGAGCAGCTGATGGCGGTAGCGCGCGACCGCGTCCGCCCGTGGCATCGCGTACTTGAAGTCGACGACCGTGAGCCCCGCGCGCTCCTCCACCAGCGCGTCGATCGCGCCGACGAGGTAGCACGGCGCCACGCCGTCGCCGTCGAGGCGCAGCACGAACGGGAGCTCGCGGCGCACGGCGCCACGCGCGGAGAGCTGCGCCAGCCGGCGCCCCGCCGGCGAGTCGATGAAGCGCCACACGTCGGCGGCGATGCGCCGGACGCCGGGCGAGGAGGGATCGTGGCCGCGCCGCGCCGCCGTCGCCGCGAGCTGCTCGCGTCGCGCGAGCGGTGGCGCGGTGAAGTCCACCTCGGCCAGCATGGCGTGGGCGAGCGTCCCGCGCGCGGTGGCCCGGCCGGGATCGTCCTGCACCGCGCCGCGGAGCTGCGCCGGCTCCGCCATCCCGGATCGCAGCAGCGCGTGACGGCGCGGGCAGCGGGCGTACTCGGCGAGCGCCGTCACGGGCAGGCGTGGCGACGCCGCGAAGACAGGTGCTTCGAGACCGCGACGTGGCGACGTGGTCGGGCCGTGCGAGCGGAGCGGCGGTGGCGCGACGACCTCGGCGGCGATCGCTGGTGCCGCGATCTCGCCGGGCACCGGCGGCGCGGCCGCGAACGTCCGCGCGTCGGCGCTCGGCACGCGCGTCACGAGGCTGGGGTTCGCGGCGAGCGCCGGCTCGACGAGCCCGCGCCAGGTCTCGCCGCCGTTCCGGCCCGGATCGCCGGAGAGGACGAGGTGGTCGCGCGCGCGCGTCAGCGCGACGTAGAGCAGGCGCCGCGACTCGGCCGCCTCCGCCCGGGCCGCCTCCGACTTCGCCGCCGCGACCGACGCGGTCGTGACGAACTCCTCGCGGCGGGGATCCCAGAGCGACGCGCAGAGCCGGCCATCGCCGTCGAGCAGCGAGCGCCGGCCGTCGCGGCGCGGCGTCGCGCCGAGGTCGGGCACCAACACGATCGGCCACTCGAGTCCTTTCGACTGGTGGACCGACAGGATCGCGACGGCGTCTCCGGCGTCGAGCTCCGCCTCCGGCTCCCGCGGCGGACGGCGAGCGAGGTCGCGGAGGCGCCGCGCGAACGCCGGCGCGGTCCCGCCCGAGCGTCCGAAGCGGTGC
>DASSQI010000211.1:0-13727 GCA_035702585.1 Anaeromyxobacteraceae bacterium | reverse complement strand
CCGAGGCCACGCGCCTCGAAGCGGCGACGCGCGCGGGGCCGATCCGGGCCGTCGTGACCGCGCCGGCGCCGGGCGCGCCGGGGTTCGTGAGGGCGGTGGCGTTCGCGCTCGCCGCGCGAGGGCGGCTCGCGCTCCTCGGGGCGGTGGAGGACGGCCGCGCGCACGTCGCGTTCGCGCGCCCGAAGGGAGCTGGCCCGCACCTCGGCGAGCTCGTGCGCGCAGCGGCGGCGTCGCTGGGCGGGAAGGGTGGTGGCGCACCCGACGCGGCGCAGGGGAGCGGGCCCGACGTCGCGAAATTGGACGGTGCGCTCGACGAGGCCGCGCGAGCCGTCGCCGGGTAGCGCCGACGATCATGCGCAGGCGCCCCGCCGCTCGCGAGCTCGAGGTCGAAGCCGCCGCCGGCGCTGCGCACCCCGCGAGAGGTCCGTCTCCACCTTCCGAGCCGCTCGCGATGCTGATCCGGCGCGGCCTCGATCCGCGCCGCTCGCGGGCCGACCTCCCGTTCGATCCCGGCCTCGCGGACGATCGCCTCGAGGTGATCACGAGCCGCCTCCGCCACTACGGCTTCCGCCTGTTCCTGCGCGGCGCGATCCTGGCGCCTGCGGGCTTCCTCCCATCCGAGGCGACCCGCTATCTCACGGCGGAGCAGGCTCGGGCGATGGCCGAGGATTGCGTCGGGATCGGGCTCGCCGAGCGCAGGCCGCGCGGCCGGTACAGGCTGCTCACGCGCGCTCGGACCTTCGGAGGAACGCTCGAGTGGTGGATCGCGCGCGAGCTCCGGGCACGCCTCGGCGTCGAGGTCGTGACGGGCGTTCGAAGCGGCGCGCGCGGCGTCGGCGGGGACCTCGACCTCGTCGGCGCCGTCGAGGGAAGGCTGCTCTACGCGGAGCTCAAGTCGGGTCCGCCGAAGCACCTGTCGGACGCCGAGGTCGCGGCGTTCCTGCGGCGACTGCGCGCGCTCCGGCCCGACGTCGCGCTGTTCGTCATCGACACCGCGCTCCGGCTCTCGGACAAGGTCGTGCCGATGTTCGAGCGTGCCGTCTCGGGTGGCGGCGCCGGCGGCCCCACGCCCCGCCGCGTCGTGCGCGAGACCTGGGCGCTCACGCCTCACCTCTACCTCGTGAACGCGAAGGAGGATCTCGTCGATAACGTCTGTCGCGCGATCGCCGAGGGGCTTCGTGCGCTCGCGCCGACGTCGCCGTGACTCAGGGCCGGCGCAGCACGCCCAGCTTCTCGAGCGCCTCCCGGATGCGCTGGAGGTGCGGATCCTCGCGCTGCGCGCCCCGGTCGGCGGAGCCCTGTGCGGCGCGCGCATCGCGACCCGCTGCGCCCTCGCCGTCCGGCGACTCGCGCAGCAGGTGGATCGTGAGCGCCACCTCGTCCGCGCCTTGCACCTCGGCCGACTGGTAGAGCGCCGCCGGCTCCGGGACGACGTCCGCCCAGGTCGCGGCGTCGGCGGACGAGACGATCTCGCGCGCGAACGACTCGAGGTCGGTGAGCAGCGCCACGCACCTCGGGCAGGCGGGCGCCTCGAGCTTCGACTCGCCGTGCGTCGCGAGGAGGCGCAGGTCGAAGCCGACCACCTGCCGGTCGCGCGCCTGCGAGGCCTCGCGCGCCTCCACGTCGTAGTGGACGTGGTGCTCGCGGACGAAGCGCTCGAGCGAGCCCCGATCGCGGGTATCCATCGCCGAAATCTAGTCACCGTCGGACGGTTCCGTCCCGGCTCGACCGTGCGGTAGAACGGAGCCCCCTCGCGCTAGGACGGAGACGCCCATGGACGTCGTCACCCCCCAGGTTCGGCAGCAGATGAAGGACGCCTCGTGGATCCGGCGGATGTTCGACGCCGGCCTGGAGCTGAAGCAGCGCGTCGGCGCGGACAACGTCTTCGACTTCAGCCTCGGAAACCCGGACGTGCCGCCGCCGGCGGAGGCCGGAACGGTCCTGCGCGCGCTCGCGGAGCGGGCCGTGAAGCCGATGGGGCTCGGCTACTGTCCGAACGCGGGCCTGCCCTCCGTGCGTGCGACCCTCGCGCGCAAGATCTCGGCCGAGCAGCAGGCGACCGTCGAGGCGCGTCACGTCCTGCTCTCGTGTGGGGCAGCCGGCGGGCTCGTGACGTTCTTCCGCGCGGTGCTCGAGCCGGGCGACGAGGTGCTCTGCCCGGCGCCGTACTTCGTGGAGTACGGCGCGTATGCCGGACACTTCGGAGGCGTGCTCCGGTCGGTGCCGGCGAAGGCTCCCGACTTCGCGCTCGACGTGGACGCGCTCGACCAGGCGATCGGCACGCGCACCCGCGTGGTCATCATCAACTCGCCGAACAATCCGGCAGGGTGCATCTACGACGCCGCGACGCTGCGCGCGCTCGGCGAGGTGCTCGCGCGCAGGAACGCGGGCCGCGATCGCCCGATCTTCCTCGTCTCGGACGAGCCGTACCGGGCGCTCGCGTACGACGGCGCGACGGTGCCGCCGGTGCTGCCGCTGTCGCCGTTCGCGGTCGTGATCGGCTCGTTCTCGAAGAGCCTGTCGCTCGCCGGCGAGCGGATCGGCTACATCGCCGCGAACCCGGCAATGCCGGACGTGCAGGTGCTCATGGACGCCGTCACGGTGACGAACCGCACGCTCGGGTTCGTGAACGCGCCCATCCTCGGCCAGCAGCTCGTCGAGCAGCTCATCGACTCTTCGGTGGACGTCGCGATCTACGATCGCCGGCGGCACGTGATGGCGGCGGCGCTCCGCGGCGCGGGCATCGCGTTCTCGATGCCCGCCGGAGCGTTCTACTTCTTCCCGGAGGCGCCTGGCGGCGACGATCGGCGGTTCGTCGACCTCCTGCTCGAGGAGAACGTGCTGGCGGTGCCGGGGCGCGGCTTCGGCTACCCCGGCTATTTCCGCCTCACGTTCTGCGTCGACGAGAAGGTGATCGAGCGCTCCGCGCCGTCGTTCGCGCGCGCAGCCGCGAAGGCTCGCTGAGGGTTCGCGCAGCCGAGGAAGCTCGCGAGATTGACGGAGCCGCGAACCTCACGAGGGGTGGACGACGGAGCGGCGGCTACGCCGTCGCGGCGCCCGCGGTTTCCTTGATCGCCCCGGTGACCCGCGGCGCCAGGATGTGGTTCTCGGCGTGGACGTGGCGGAGCGTGTCCGCCTCGAGCGCCTCGAGCTCGGCCATCAGCACGCGGTACGTGTTGCAGCCCCACTCGGGCGTCGTGTAGTCGTCCGACAGCGCTCGCAGCTTCGCCAGGAGATCGCCCACCGCGAGGTGCTCCTCGAGCATGCGCTCGAGCTCGGGGCCGATCCGGCTCGCGTCGGGCAGCGGCACCATGAGCGCCGGGAAGAGGACCGACTCCTCGTCGTCGAGGTGCGGCAGCAGGGCGTCGGCGAGCTCCCGGAACGTGGCGTGGATCTCGCGCAGGCGGTCGTCCTTGCCGCCGTGCACCGACGCGACCTTGGCGGCGATCGGGTCGATGTACGGGAGCGCGCGCCGCAGGTACGTGTGGTGGCGGTCGACGATGCGGGCGATGAGCGAGACCGTCGACAGCTGGCGGAGATCCTCGTCGGCGTCGCCGCGGTTCCCGAGCACGGCGTCGAGCTCGGCGAAGAGCGCTTCCGGATCGAGGCCGCGACCCTCGGCGGCGACGGACACCGTGACGTTGCCGTGGCAGCAGTAGTCGATGCCGTGCTTCTGGAAGACGCGAGCCGCCTCGGCGTGCTCGGTGACGATCCTGGCGATGGTGGCGGTGCGGTCGAGGTGCATTGTCGTTCTCCTTGGTCGCTCCCCTTCGCACGAGCCGTGCCGGAACGGGATTCGCGCGCAGATGCAACCAAAAGCGACGGAAAGCGGCCCCTGCGGGGCTGCCACGCCTCAACCGAAATACGGGTGCGGAACGGCCGGACGGTGCCACGTCCAACCGAAACTTCGTTGAAGCATGCGCACGGACGCTACACTCGCGGCCCATGCGATCGAGTCATGCGGCCTCCGTTCCCTTGCTCGTCGGCTGCCTGGCGACGCTGAGCGCAGGCTGCGCGACGACGCGGCCGGGCGGTCACGCCGCCGTCGAGGAGCGCTCGCTCGCGGGCCTCGGCCACGAGCTCGCGAGCGGCCGGACGACGAGCGTCGCGCTCGTCGACGCATACCTGGAGCGGATCGATCGCGTCGACCGGAAGGGACCGGCGCTGCGGAGCGTGCTCGCGGTGAACCCCGCCGCCCGCGACCAGGCCCGCGCGCTCGACGAAGAGCGCGCCGCCGGCAGGATCCGCGGGCCGCTGCACGGGATCCCGCTCCTCGTGAAGGACAACGTCGAGACGGCGGATCCGCTGCCGACGACGGCCGGCTCGCTCGCGCTCGCCGCGAACGTCACCGGCCGCGACGCCCCGCTCGTCGCTCGCCTGCGCGACGCGGGCGCCATCGTCCTCGGCAAGACGACCCTCTCGGAGTGGGCGAACATCCGGTCGATGCACTCGACGAGCGGGTGGAGCGCCGTGGGCGGGCTCACGCGCTCGCCGCACGCCCTCGATCGGAACGCCTGCGGCTCGTCGACGGGCAGCGCCGTGGCGGTCGCGGCGAGCCTCGCGGCGGGCGCCGTCGGGACCGAGACCGACGGCTCCATCACCTGTCCGGCGTCGCTGAACGGGGTCGTCGGGCTGAAGCCCACGGTCGGGCTCGTCTCGCGCACTCACGTCGTGCCGATCAGCCACAGCCAGGACACCGCCGGCCCGATGGCCCGGACGGTGGAGGACGCGGCGCTGCTGCTCGCCGCGATGGCCGGGACCGATCCCGCCGACCGCGCGACCGCCGAGGCCGACGCGCGCAAGCGCGACTACGTCGCGGCGCTCGACCCGGGCGCGCTGCGCGGCCGCCGGATCGGCGTCATGCGCTGGCGCACCGGCGACCTGCCCGAGGTGGACGCGCTCTTCGACCGCGCGCTCGGGGTGCTGCGCGGCGCCGGCGCGGAGCTCGTCGACGTCGCCGAGTCGGGCGTGCCCGAGGAGCTCGGAGCGCTCGAGCTGCAGATCCTCCTCACCGAGCTGCACGCCGACCTCGACGCGTACCTCGCGACCACGCCCGCGGCGGTGAAGACGCGCACGCTCGCCGACGTGATCGCCTTCAACGCGGAGCACGCGCGCGCGGAGCTGCCGCTGTTCGGACAGGATCTCTTCGAGAAGTCGGTCGCCGCGAAGGGGCTCTCCGATCCCGAGTACGTGAAGGCGCTCGAGCGCGCGCGGCGCATGGCGGGCGCCGACGGGATCGATCGGCTGCTGCGGGAGAACCGGGTCACGATGCTCGTGGGACCGTCCACCGGGCCCGCGTGGATGACCGATCTCGTGAACGGCGACCAGACGGTGGACGGCAGCTCGAGCGCGTTGCCGGCGATCGCCGGGTACCCGCACCTCTCCGTGCCGATGGGCGAGGTGAAGGGTCTACCGGTCGGCCTGTCGTTCATCGGGCCGGCGTGGTCCGAGGCGGAGCTGCTCGGCTGCGGCTACGCGTACGAGCAGCTCGCCAGGGCGCGGCCGATCCCCACGTACGCGCCGACCGCCCGCGTCGAGGTTCCGGCCCCGCAGCCTGCGCGGTAGCTGCTCTCCGTCGCTGGCCGTCTGCCGTCCGGCGGCAGCACGTCAGCGCCGCGGCCAGCGCCAGCCGACGATCTCCGGCGCGTCGATCCCGAACTCGTGCGCGTGCAGCATCGCGGCGATCTTCGCGTTGCGGAAACGCTCCTTCGCGTGCGCGCCGGCGCTGCGCAGGCGGGGCACGCGATCGATGACGTCCATCGCGAGGCTGAACCGGTCGATCTGGTTCTCGATCGCGAGCTCGAGCGGCGTGTTGATGCTGCCCTTCTCCTTGTACCCGCGCACGTGCAGGTTCGGGTGGTTCTTGCGCCGGTAGGCGAGGCGATGGACCAGCCATGGGTAGCCGTGGAAGTTGAAGATGATCGGCGCCTGCTCCGTGAACAGCGAGTCGAAGTCGCGGTCGGAGAGGCCGTGCGGGTGCTCGGTGTCGGGTTGCAGCTTGAAAAGGTCGACGACGTTCACGAACCGGAGCCTCAGGTCCGGGAAGGCCTCGCGCAGCATCGCCGTGGCGGCGAGCGCCTCCAGCGTGGCGACGTCCCCGGCGCACGCCATCACCGCGTCGGGCTCGTGGCCCTCGTCGCTGCTCGCCCAGTCCCAGATGCCGATGCCCTTCGCGCAGTGCGCGATGGCGGCGTCCATCGACAGGTACTGCAGGTGCCGCTGCTTGTCGGCGACGATCACGTTCACGTAGTTCTCGCTGCGCAGACAGTGATCCGCGACCGAGAGCAGGCAGTTCGCGTCGGGCGGCAGGTAGAGGCGCGTCACCTCGGCGCTCTTGTTGACGACCACGTCGATGAAGCCGGGATCCTGGTGGGTGAAGCCGTTGTGGTCCTGCCGCCAGACGGTCGACGTGACGAGCAGGTTGAGCGACGCGATCTCCTCTCGCCACGAGAGGTCGTTGCAGATCGACAGCCACTTCGCGTGCTGGTTGAACATCGAGTCGATGATGTGGACGAACGCCTCGTACGTGGAGAAGAAGCCGTGGCGTCCGGTGAGGAGATAGCCCTCGAGCATCCCCTCGAGCGTGTGCTCCGACAGCATCTCGATCACGCGGCCGTCGCGCCCGAGCGCGCCGCCGTCGGCGTCCTCCGGGAACAGCTCCTCGAGCCACAGCTTCGGCGAGGCCTCGTAGATCGCGTCGAGCCTGTTCGAGGTGGTCTCGTCGGGCCCGAAGACGCGGAAGTTGGTCGGGTTGGCCCGCATGGTGTCGCGCAGGAACGCCCCGAGCGGCCGCGTGTTGTCGTGGTCCGATCCTCCCGGCGCCTCGACCTCGACCGCGTACGACCGGAAGTCGGGCATGCGCAGCGCCCGCTTCAGCAGCCCGCCGTTCGCGTGCGGGTTCGCGCCCATGCGCCGCGCGCCCTTCGGCGCGAGATCGCGGATCGCCTGCACCGGCGCGCCCGAGGCGTCGAACAGCTCCTCGGGACGGTAGCTCTTCAGCCAGCGCTCGAGCATCTGCAACCGGACCGGATCCTCCTTCACGCGCGTGATCGGCACCTGGTGCGCGCGCCACGAGCCCTCGAGCTTGTGGCCGTCGAGCTCGGGCGGAGCGCTCCACCCCTTCGGCGCTCGCAGCACGATCATCGGCCAGCGCGGGCGGTCGGCCACGCCGGCGCGGCGCGCCTCGGCCTGGGCGCCGCGGATCGCCTCGACGCAGCGGTCCAGCGTCGCCGCCATCGCCTGGTGCATCGAGTCCGGATCGGACCCCTCGACGAGGAACGGCGTCCAGCCGAACCCGCGCAGCAGGCTCGCGAGCTCCTCGGACGGGATCCGCGCGAGCAGGGTGGGGTTGTTGATCTTGTATCCGTTGAGCGAGAGCACCGGCAGCACGGCGCCGTCGCGGACCGGGTTCAGGAACTTGTTCACGTGCCACGACGTCGCGAGCGGGCCGGTCTCCGCCTCGCCGTCGCCGACCACCGCCGCCACGATGAGGTCGGGGTTGTCGAACGCGGCGCCGCACGCGTGCGAGAGCACGTACCCGAGCTCGCCGCCCTCGTGGATCGAGCCCGGCAGCTCCGGCGTGCAGTGGCTCCCGATCCCGCCCGGGAACGAGAACGCCTTGAAGAACCGGCGGAGGCCCTCCTCGTCGAGGCTGCGGTCCGGATACACCTCGGAGTAGGTGCCCTCCACGTAGACGGGCCCGAGCACTCCGGGCGCTCCATGTCCCGGCCCTGCGAGGAACATGACGTCGAGGTTCCGCGCGTGGATGACGCGATTCAGGTGCGTGTAGACGAACGACAGCGCCGGGCTCGCGCCGAAGTGGCCGAGCAGCCGGTTCTTCACGTGCTCGGGGCGGAGCGGCTGGCGAAGCAGGGGGTTGTCCTGGAGATAGATCATGCCGGCCGCGAGGTAGTTGCAGGCGCGCCAGAACGCGTCGAGCTGCCGCAGCTCCTCGGGCGCGAGCGGCGCTCCGCTCACGGTCGATCGCGCCTTGCCGAAGGCGGACAGCTCGGCGGTCCCTGTCAGCGTCGAAGTCTTCGCGGTCACGGCGGGCTCCTCCCCTTTGGCTGCGTCGAGATCCAGCAATCGGCGGGCCTGCCGCGCGATCGTGAGCTCCTCGTCGGCGGCCACGATCCACGCCCGCGCGCGGCTGCGCTCGGTCGTGATCCGCGGGCCTCCCGCGGCGTTCGCCGACGCGTCGAGGTCGACGCCGAGCCAGGCGGCATCGTGGCACACGCGCTCGCGGATCGCCGCCGCGTTCTCGCCGATGCCGCCCGTGAACACGACGGCGTCGAGGCCGCCCATCGCCGCCGCCAGCGATCCCAGCTCGCGCGCGATGCGGTAGACGAACAGGTCGACCGCCAGCCGCGCGCGCGGCTCGTCCGACGCGAGCAGGGTGCGCATGTCGCGGGAGATCCCCGAGACGCCGAGCAGACCGGAGCGGTCGTACAGGAGCGTCTCGATCTCTCGCGCCTCCATGCCGCGCTCGCTCGCGAGCCAGAGCACCGCGCCCGGATCCAGCTCCCCGCAGCGCGTCCCCATGACGAGCCCGTCGAGCACGCTGAAGCCCATCGTGGTCGCGACGCTGCGCCCGCCGAGCAGCGCGCACATGCTCGCGCCGTTCCCGAGGTGCAGCGCGACGGTGCGGCCGCGCGCGGCAGCGGCGTCGATCGACGGCAGCACGGAGGCGACGTGCTCGTACGAGAGCCCGTGGAACCCGTAGCGACGAACGCCGGCCGCGTGCAGCTCCTCCGGCAGGGCGAAGCGCTCGGAGACGGCGGGCAGCGTGCGGTGAAACGCGGTGTCGAAGCACGCGACCTGCGCGAGCCCGGGCGCGAGGTCGCGCAGGATCCGGATCGGCCGGAGGTTGTGCGGCTGGTGCAGCGGCGCGAGCGGCACGAACGTCTGCAGCCGCGCGAGCACCTCGTCGTCCACGCGGGCCGGCCCCGTGAACACGGTGCCGCCGTGCACCACCCGGTGAGCGACGCCGGTGAGGGCCCGGTCCGAGGTCGCGCTGCCGACGAACGCGAGCAGCTCCTCGAGCGCGCCCGCGTGGCTGACGTGAGCGCTGCGCGGCCAGCGACGCTCCGCGATGACGTCGCCCGAGCGACGCGCGACGAAGCGAGCCTCGCCCTCGCTCTCGATCCCCTCGACGAGCCCGCTCACGTCGAGGTGGAGATCGGCGCCGGCCTCCGTGAACAGCGAGAACTTGATCGACGACGAGCCCGCGTTGAGCACGAGCAGCGTCCGTCGACCGTCGGCGGTCGCCGACGTCATCGCGGCGCCGGCTCCCGAGCGCCGGCCCGGAGCGCGAGCTTCTTCAGCTCCGAGACCCAGAGCACCGAGCTCGAGACGAGGACGCAGACGACCCAGTCGCCGGCGCTCAGCGCGACGGTGCTGAACGCGCGCTGGAGGAATGGCACGTACACGACCGCGACCTGCAGGGCGGCCGAGAGGATGACCGCGAACCAGAGCCAGTGATTGGCGAAGAGGTGGTGGAACGCGGTGCGATCCTGGTACCGCGCGTTGAACGTGTTGAAGAGCTGGAAGAACACGAGGGTCGTGAACGCCATCGTCTGCGCGTGCCGGATCCCTCGCCCGGGTCCGCCGTCGATGAGACCTCCGGGGAGCTCCCAGTCCATCACCGCGAGCGTGCCGATCGCCATCGTGATGCCGATGAACGCGATGTCGATCCACGCCTGACTCGTGATGACCCCGGCGCGAGGATCGCGGGGCGGTCGCAGCATGACGTCGTGATCGGCCGGTTCGACGCCGAGCGCCAGCGCCGGGCCGGAGTCGGTCAGCAGGTTTATCCACAGGATCTGCGTCGCGAGCAGCGGCACGACGAGCGCCGATCCTTCGTCGGGGACGAGGCCGATGCGCCCGGCGAACACCACGCCGAGGAACATGACGAGCACCTCGCCGATGTTCGACGAGAGCAGGAACAGCAGGAACCGCTGGATGTTCGCGAAGATCGAGCGCCCCTCCTCGACGGCGGCGACGATCGACGCGAAGTTGTCGTCGGTCAGCACCATGTCGGCGGCGCCCTTCGCGACGTCGGTGCCGGTGATCCCCATCGCGACTCCGATGTCGGCGGCCTTGAGCGCGGGAGCGTCGTTCACGCCGTCCCCGGTCATCGCGGCGATCTCGCCGTTCGCGTGCAGCGCCTCGACGATCCTGAGCTTGTGCTCGGGCGCGACCCGCGCGTAGACCGAGACCTCGCGCACGGTCTCGCGCAGGCGCTCGTCGTCCATCGACTGGATCTGCGTCCCCACGATGGCCTTCGCGCCCTTCGGCGCGATCCCGAGCTCGACCGCGATCGCCGCCGCGGTGATGGGATGATCCCCTGTGATCATGACCGGCCTGACGCCCGCGCGCTTCGCGTCGGCGACCGACGCGCCCGCCTCCGGCCTCGGCGGATCGATCATCCCGACCACTCCCAGGAACACGAGGGCCTGCTCGACCTCCTCGTCGACGTCGCCGTTCACTTCTTCGCGCGGCACCGAGCGGTACGCGACGCCGAGCGTCCGGAGCGCCGAGGCGGCGAGCTCGTCGACCGACCGCAGGATCTCGTCGCGGCGCGCCCTGGTGAGCTCCCGGGCGCCGTCGCCGACGCGCTCCGCAGAGCAGCGCGACAGGAGGACGTCGGGCGCCCCCTTCACGAAGATCACGGCGCGCGCGTCGTCCTCGGCGTCGGTGTGCGCCGTGCTCATGAGCTTCCGCTCGGAGGAGAACGGCACCTCGCCGACGCGCGGGTAGCGCCGATGGAGCGTGCCGGCGGCGTGGCCCACCTTGCGCGCCGCCACGACGAGCGCGCCCTCCGTCGGATCCCCCTGGACGACCCAGCGATCCGAGTTCCGGACCAGCTTCGCGTTGTTCGCGAGATCGCCGGCCGCGAGCGCCTTCGCGACCTCGTCCAGCAGCGCCGGATCGTCGACGGATCTCCCGTCCTGCTGCACCTCGCCCGACGGGTCGTAGCCGATGCCGGTCAGGTCGACCCTGCCGCTCGCGGTGACGACGCTGCGGACCGTCATCTCGTTCCTGGTGAGCGTCCCGGTCTTGTCGGAGCAGATCGTCGTCGTCGATCCGAGCGTCTCGACCGACGAGAGCTTCCGGACGATGACGTTGCGCTTCGCCATCCGCTGCGTCCCGAGCGAGAGGACGACGGTCGTGACCGCGGTGAGCCCCTCCGGCACCGCCGCGACCGCCAGCGAAACGGCGAGCAGGAGCACGTCGACGAGATCGCCCAGCGAGCGCAGGTGCTCGACGAGGAGGATCGTCGCGCTCATGACGACCGCGATCGCGATGACGGCGAGGCCGAGCAGCTTCCCGACGCGATCGAGCTCCTTCTGGAGCGGCGTCGCCGTGTCCCGGGTCCGCTGCAGCGAGCCCGCGATCCTGCCGAGCTCGGTGGCGGCGCCGGTGGCGGTCACGACCGCGCGGCCGCGGCCGGCGGCGATCGCGGTCCCGCTGAAGATCATGTTCGTCTGGTCGCCGAGCGCCGCGTCCTCCGCGAGCGACTCGGTGTCCTTCGACACCGGCGTGCTCTCGCCCGTCAGCGCCGACTCGGCGGCGCGCAGCGCGATCGCCTCGAGGACCCTCGCGTCGGCCGGGACGGTGTCTCCCTCCTCGAGCGCGAGCACGTCGCCGGGGACGAGCTCCGCGGTCGGGATCATCCGCAGGTCCCCGTCGCGGAACACCCGCGCGCTCGGGGCCGACATGCTCTCGAGCGCGGCGAGCGCGTGCTCGGCGCGGCTCTCCTCCACGAACCCGAGCACGCCGTTCACGAGCACGATGACGAGGATGGTGAGCGCCTCGTAGGGGAGGACGGAGTCGCGCTCGATCCACCACGCGACGAACGACACGACCGTCGCGACGAGCAGCAGGATCGTGAGCACGTCCTTGAACTGGGCGAGGAACCGGCGCCACGCCGGCACTCGAGCGGCCGCCGGCAGCTCGTTCCGGCCGTGCCGCTCCAGGCGTGCGCCGGCCTCCGCCGCCGACAGGCCACGCCTCCCGTCGGTGCGGAGCTCGCTCAGCACCTCCGCCACCGGGCGGCGAAACGGCGGCAGGTCCTGCGCCCGAGCTTCCGAGCGTTGCGGCTGCGCGGTCATACCTCGCCTCGACGGCCCTTCGTGCCGGCGAGCGTACGCCGCTGCGCGTGCCGTCGCTCGCGTTCTTCGGACCCCACGTCCTGAAGGGTGCGCGGCCGCGTGTCGCAGCGCACGCCATCGTGCGCAGCTTGATCTTCATGCGACCCAAAGCCCCAAAGCCGGACCGAGAGTTCCGCGCGGCGGACCATGGTCCGCGCCGCGTCCGGCGCGCCCCCCGGACCTCGCCAGGACCACGATGAGTAAACATCGAAGATTGCTGACGATGGCTGGGGTCGCCGGCCTGGGCATCGCCGTCGCAGCTGCGAGCGGCGCCGCGACGTTCGCCCCGGCGTTCCCGGGCCAGACGAAAGCGCCCGCGGTGCAGACGCGAACGGCGTTCACCGTCACCGAGATCGCAGCGGGATTCGACGCGCCATGGGCGATCGCGTTCCTTCCGGACCGCCGCATGCTGGTCACCGAGAAACCGACCGGCGCGCTGTACATCGTGACGCCGGACGGCAAGAAGTCACCGCGGGTACGCGGGCTGCCGAGAGTCGATGGTCGAGGGCAGGGCGGGCTCCTCGACGTCGAGCTCGGCCCCGACTACGCGCAGTCACAGCTCATCTACTGGACCTACTACGAACCACGAAAGGGCGGGAACGGCCTCGCCGTCGCGCGAGCGAAGCTCGTGGACGAAGCACAGCCGCGCGTCGACGGAGTGCAGGTCATCTTCAGGATGGAGCCGACGCTGGAGTCGACGGCGCACGCCGGCGGACGACTGGTATTCGCGCCGGACGGCACGCTGTTCGTCACCCTTGGTGAACGCTCCATCCTCGAGGGTCGCGTACAGGCTCGCGACCTCAGGAGCGATTTCGGCAAGATCGTGCGCATCAACCCCGACGGCTCGATCCCCAAGGACAATCCATACGTCGGCCGGAGCGATGCCCGACCGGAGATCTGGACGTCCGGGCATCGGAACATCCTCTCCGCAGCGCTCGACGCGAAGAAGCGCCTCTGGGTCGCGGAGATGGGCCCTCGCGGCGGCGACGAGCTGAACCTGATCGAGCCGGGCAAGGACTACGGCTGGCCGACCATCGGCTACGGCGAGGAGTACTCCGGCGCTCGAATCCACGAGTCGTCGCAAGGCCCCGGCATGGAGCAGCCCGTCTACTACTGGGACCCGGTGATCTCCCCCTCCGGCATGACGATCTACTCCGGCGACCTGTTCCCCGAGTGGCGCGGCAACTTCTTCATCGGCGGGCTCTCGAGTCGGGCGCTGGTGCGCCTCGTCGTCGACAACGATCGTGTCGTCGGGGAGGAGCGGCTGCTGCTGGATCGCAAGGAGCGCATTCGTGAGGTCGTGCAAGGACCAGAGGGCGCGCTGTACCTGCTCACGGATGCGCCGGCGCCGAACGGCAAGCTGCTCAAGTTGACGCCGCGTTGACCGGACCGTTGACCGGACCGAGAGTACGGCGTGGCGGACCATGGTCCGTCGTTCGGCCGGTGCGCATCGCGGATCCCGCGAGATGAGTCAGGGCACGAGCGGTGCTGTAGCGGCGCCCATGACCGCGCCACGTCAGATTCTTCCGGGATCCGTCTACTCCGTCTCGCGCAGATGCGCCCAGCGGCAGTATC
>DASSQI010000210.1:0-15721 GCA_035702585.1 Anaeromyxobacteraceae bacterium | reverse complement strand
CGCGGCGCGCTCGTCGCGAGCGCGACCCGGTTGCCATGTCAGCTTTGGCCGGGTGTCCAGTCCGTTCACACATGACCAGAGACCGACGCCACGACCTGGGCTCGAATGCCACCGCAGAGCGGCGGCGCCCTCCACCCCTGGGGCTCCGCGAAGAGGACCTGCGTCACGCAGTCGGCGGTCGCAAGGCCGGCAAGGGACAGCAGGAGTACTACCGAGTCGTCATGAAGGACCTGCTGATCAGCGCGTTCTGAGTGGTACACGGCGACGCCGACGCAAACGGCGCACTGCTCCCGGGCGTCGAGTTCCAGCTTCAGGAACGACACACCCTTCTCAGTTCCGCGGGCTCCGTAGTACGTTCCACGACGAGCGCACATGGCCCAAGAACTTCACATGCAGTCGCCCGCCGATCGACCGGACGAACCGCATGTCGAGGACACGGCGGTGCTCCTCAGCGTCGCTCAGGCTCTGGCCACTGCGCACGACCTCTCGCGTGTGACACAGGTGGTCCGGACAAGTGCAAGGGCTCTCACCGGCGCCGACGGTGTGACGTTCGTCGTTCGCGAGGGCGAATTCGTCCGGTACGTCGACGAGGACGCCATCTCGCCGTTGTGGAAGGGGTGCCGCTTCCCCGCCGACGTTTGCATCTCCGGCTGGGCGATGATCCACAAGCAGAGCGTCATCATCGAAGACATCCTCCTCGACGATCGCATCCCTCGCGCCGCGTACCAGCCCACGTTCGTGAAGAGCCTCGCGATGGTGCCCGTTGGTTCGGGCGAGCCCGTGGCCGCCATCGGGGCCTACTGGGCGACGCGCCACAAGGCGACCCCGCGAGAGGTCCGCGTCCTCGAGATCCTGGCATCCCAGGCGAGCGCCGCGCTCGTGAGGCACGCGCTCGAGGCGGAGCTCCGCATCGCCATGCGGACGCGGACGGATCTCGTCGCTGCGGCATCTCACGAGCTGCGAACGCCGATCGCGGCCGTGCGGCTGCAGCTCGAGCATGCGCTTCGACTCCTGGCGCGTCGCGAGAACGACGCGGCGCCGATTCGCAACGTGCTCGAGCGGGCCACGCGCAGCACGGCGCGCCTCACGAAGCTCGTCGAGGCGCTCCTCGATGTGACACGACTCGGCAAGAACGGCGTGCCGCTCGACCTGGCGGACGTCGACCTCTGCGAGGCGGTACGCGACGTGCTCGACCGGCTACGCGATACGCAGACCGCGCCGCTTCGACTCACGGTGAACGCCAACGGCGCGGTCCGCGGGCGCTGGGACCGAGTTCGCATCGAGCAGGTCATCGAAAACCTCGTCGCGAACGCCGCGAAGTACGCGATGGACGGCGACGTGGTCGTCACCGTCGACCGCGCGGGCGACATGGCGCGAGTGGTGGTCAGCGACGCCGGCCCAGGAATCGCGCTGGAGCACCAGACGCGCATCTTCGAGCCGTTCTCCCGCGCAGCGCGGACCGAGAACTATGGCGGTCTCGGTCTCGGACTCTGGATCGTGCGGCAGAACGTCGAGGCACACGGCGGGACGATTCGACTGACGAGCCAGCCGGGTGCGGGCTCGACGTTCACGGTTCTCCTGCCGGTCGTCGCGACGGACCGCTGATCGCCAGGCTCAGCGCGCGTAAAGATCGATGATCTGGCCCAGCGTACGCTGGCAGACGCGGCAGAACGGGACGTCATCGCGGGTGAACATGATGCAGTCCACCTCGGGTCGGTAGAGGCCGTTCGCCTCGTAGTTCGCCCCCTCGAACGCGCCGACCTTTCCGAACCACTCGGCGGACTTCAGGAGGGCGGTCTCCTCCTGCTTCTGCCGCAGGAAGAGGGCGTCCATCGCGGACTCCGGGCCGTTCGTGGCACGGATCTTCTTGCGCTCGTCCTGGAACCCCGTCGCGCTCTTCGTGAACTGCTCCTTCGGCCACGGCGTGGGGAGCGGCGTGCCGGGCGCGACCAGCTCCCTCCACTTCGGGTTCTCCGAGGCCGCGGTGACGTTCGGCTCCCACGGCTCCCGGCGGCCCTCGACGGGCAGGTACGCCGTGTCGGAAGTGAAGTACTCGTCGGCGAGCGCCGCCAGCGAGTGGCCGAGCTCGTGGACGAAGATGTACTCCGCGAACTTCGTGTCCGCGGCGACCGTCGTGTAGAGGTTGAAGATGCCGCCGCCGCCGTAGGTGTTCGTGTTCGTCACGATCGCGAGCGCGTCGTAGGGCGCGTTGGACGCGAGCGCGCGCAGCCGGCGGTTCTCGAACGAAAGGACATAGCGCTCCGAGCCGAACGCATCGTACGTCGCGAGCGAGTCGCGGTGCACGCCCGTGAGCGGCCGGGAGATCCCGGTCTGCACGGCCGGCGGCGCGATCCCCCACACGTTGAAGTCGCCGCGCCGCTCCCGGAACGGCGCCTGTGCGAACAGGGCAGCGACGAGCCGGCGCGCGTCCTTCTCGAACTTCGCGCGCTCCTGCGCCGTGTAGCCATCCCCGATGAGCAAGAGGTCGAGCTTGTCCTCCGGCGGCCCGCTCTTCTGGATCGCGATCACCGGTCCGGCGTTCGGCGGCGGCGCGTCGGAGACGAATCGATCCTTTGGATCCACGACGAGCGTCCAGGCCTCCCGGAACGCATTGTCGGGCCCGCGCTTCCGCAGGATGACCTGGACGGGCGCGGCCGGCATCGGGAAGCGCAGCGACTCCGAGAACGTCCGGTTCACGCGCTGCGCCTCGCCCGTCGTCTCCCACTCGCCGTAGATCGACGAGAAACCACGCGAGTAGAGGAGCCGGTTCGTGCGCGTGTCGCGGACCTCGAACAGGTATTTCCCGAGGTTCGTCTCGTCGAGGACGCGGTCCGGGCGGCCGGGGAACGGAAGCGGCTCGACGACGAGCTGGTCCAGGCTGAACCGCTCCTCGGTGGCGTTCCCGGTGTGGAAGTAGTCGACCCGGAGCGTGCGCGGCGGCGCGGGCGCAGCGACGAGGACGGCGGCGAACAGGGGAAGGAGCATGGGCGTGAGTCTAGCAGCGGTTTCGCTGCGGTTTCGCTGCGGGTTTGCTTCGCAGGCTCACGACGTAGACGAAGCCGGCGAGCCCGGCGAAGGCGAGGAGCCCGAGCACGTTCGCGTTCGCCGCGAGCGCGGGGCCGAGCCCCGGGACGCGGGTGAGGTCGGGCACGAGCGTCCGGCCGCTGACGTCCTCGCCGTAGCGGAGCAGCGCGGCGAGGACGCCGACGAGCGCGCCTCCCGCGATGAAGCCCGACGCGACGAGCGTGCCGCGCTCCTGCCGCGCGGCGGAGATCTTCCGGTCCTTCGACGATCGCCCGAGGAGCCAGGCCACGCCGGCGCCGATCACGAGCGGCGAGTTCAGGTCCATCGGCAGGTACATGCCGAGCGCGAGGGCCAGGGCCGAGACGCCGCACAGCTCGGCCACCACCGCGAAGACGCCCCCCAGAGCGTAGAGGAACCAGGGCGCGCCGCCGGCCCCCATGACGCCGGTGAGCACCGCCGCCATCGCGTTCGGTTGGGGCGCAGGGAGCGGGCTCGGGTGCGCGGGCGACGGCGAGAAGCCGTAGACGCGGGCCATGAGGTAGATGACGAGCGTCGTCGCCGCGGACGCCACCACCGAGCCGAGCAGGTTCGCGACCTCGATCCGCCGGGGCGTCGCGCCGAGCCAGTAGCCGATCTTGTACTGCGTGACGAGCGAGCCGCTCATCGAGAGCGCGGTGCAGACGACCCCGCCGATGAGGAGGGTCTGGAGCATGCCGCTCTCGCCACGCAGACCGAGCGCCGAGAGCGCAATCGCCGTCACGATGAGGGTGGTGAGCGTCATCCCCGAGATGGGCGTGATGGAGATCATCGCGATCGCCCAGGCGGAGACCGCAGTGAACAGGAACGCGACGCCGAGCGTGAGCGCGGTCGAGAGGAGCGCGAGCGAGGTCGCGCGCGGCTCGCCGGCGAGCACCGAGAACCTGAAGTAGAGGAGGACCACGGCGCTGGTGGCCGTGATGCCGAGGAGCACCACCGACATCGGCAGCGCGCGGTCGGTCCGCTCGCCCCCCGTGACGGCGCCGCCGCGTGCGAGCCGGACCACCTCGGTGCCCGCGAGCCGCGCCGCCTGGCCGATGACGGGCGACATCTTGAGGATGGAGATGAGCCCGGCGGCGAAGATGCCGCCGATGCCGATAGGCCTCGCGTACGTGAAGAACAGATCCTCCGCGGCCATCGCCGCGACGGGCTCGGTGCCGGGCGGGAGCACCGTCGCGAGGTGCGGACCCACCCACGCGAGCATCGGCACGATCGCGAAGTAGGAGAGAAACGACCCGGCGAGGATGATCGCCGCGTAGTCCACGCCCATGATGTACCCGAGGCCGAAGATCGCGGCGGACGTGTTCATGGTGAACACGGCCTTGTAGCGCTGCGTGAAGCCGGAGAGCGCGCCGACGGCGGCGGTCGAGAAGGTCTCGCCGAAAGCCCGCATGGACGGGCCGGCGAAGTCGAAGACGGCCGCGAGCCCGGCGGACCAGGCGAGCACCACCGCGCTCTCGCCACCCTTGTTCCCGGCGACCAGGATCTCCGTCGTGGCGCGCGCCTCCGGGAACGGCAGCTTCCCGTGCAGCTCGTGCGTGAAGTAGCGGCGGAACGGGGCGAGCAGGAAGACGCCGAGCACCGCCCCGAGGAGCGGGACGAGGAAGATCTGCCAGGGCGAGGAGCGCCCCTCGAGGCCGAGGATGAAGACTGCCGGCATGGTGAAGACCGACCCGCCGGCGACGATCCCGGAGGTCGCGCCGATGGCGAGCACGTTCACGTTCTCGAGCATCGTCGAGGCGCGCGCCGCGAGGGTCCGGACGAGCAGCGCGGAGATGCCGACCGCGAGGATCGAGATGGGGATGGCCGACTCGATCCCCTGCCCGAGCTTGAGCGCGATGTACGTCGCGGCCGCCGAGAAGATCGCCGACCAGAGCACCCCCTGCACCACCGAGCGCACCGTGACCTCGGGTGGCGAGGCGGAGGCGGGCACCGCCGGCTCGAACCGCTCGCCGGGCGCGAGCTCCCGGAACGCGTTCTCGGGGAGCTTCTGGCTCGTGGGGTCGCTGGGAGACGGGGCGGCGACGGGAGAGGTCACGGCGCGGCAAGGATAGTCGGGGGCCCCCCGGGGGCGAAGCGCGACGATGCCGCTGGAGCGGGCGCCCGGCAGGCGAAGGAGACGCTCTCCTCGTTCATCGAGAGCATCGTCGGGAGGCCGGCCGCGGTTGCGTATTCGGGGAAGCTGACCCTGAAAAACAAAACAGGCCGCCAGGTTACGGGCGGCCTGTTCATCAGGTTGGTTGCGGGGCCAGGATTTGAACCTGGGACCTTCGGGTTATGAGCCCGACGAGCTACCTGGCTGCTCCACCCCGCGTCAGTTCTGTGGGAGCGGGTTTCTACGTCGGACGGGCCCGAGGGTCAAGCGCGGTTTCGAACCGCCGCGTTTCGGACCACATTCCCGAGCGATCGAGGCGCCGGCGCCCGACGGGAGGCGAAGGTGGGATGGCGTGCGGCACGGGGGCCGATCCGACCCCCGCCACACCGGCTCACCCCGCACGGGGCGTGAACGCAAGCTCGACAGCGGGAGCCCGCCGAGGACATTCTCGTCGAGTCCGCATGCCTGCCACGACGCCACTCTCGCCGGCGGATCCCGCCGTGCGGGCCTCGCACCTGAAGGAGGACCTCGCGGCGCTCGCGTCGCTCGGTCAGGAGTTCGACGCGCGCGTTCGAGCTCGCATCTCCCCGGCGACGCTGCGCACGATCGAGGACGCCACGCGGGTGGACTGGCTGCCGCTGGAGCTCAACGTCGAGTGCGCCGAGGCGGTGTTCGCGGAGGGCGGCGAAGCGCGGAGTCGCGCCTGGGCTCGGGCGTCCTTCTATCTGTCCCTGAACGCCTTCTTCAAGCCGCTCATGGAGAGCGTCCTCCGACTGTTCGAGCCGACCCCGCACCGGATCTACGGGCTGATGCCGCGTGGCTGGCCGGCGGTGTACCGGAACTGCGGCGTCGTGTCGGCCACGGAACACGCCGAGGCGGAGTCGCGCATCACCGTCCGCGGTCTCCCGCTGTCGCTCATGAACGACGCGTACCTTCGCGCCGTCGCCGGGACGTTCGAGTGCGCGCTCGAGCTCGCCAAGGTCCGCGGCGGCGTCGCGGTGCTGCCGTGGCACGCCGACGAGCGCTCCGCGACGTGGGCCGCGACCTGGCGCACGGAGCGCGACGCTTGACGCGCGGCGCCCGCCACGAGGACGCCCGGTACCGCAGCGACGCCAAGGCCGGGCGGCGCGTCAGCGGATCGCCCGCAGCAGCAGCGCCGGGAGCGCGAAGGCGGCCGACGCGACGACCATCGTGGGGCCGGTCGGGAGCTGCCAGAACCACGAGGCGACGTACCCTCCCGCGCCGGCGAGGACGCCGATGATCGTCGCGGCGAGGAAGGTCGCGCGGAGCCCGATGCCCGACAGGAGCGCGATGGACGCGGGGACCGTCAGGAACGCGAACACCGGCAGCGCGCCGAGGATGCGCGCGGACGCGGGGATCGCGAGACCGAGGGTGAAGTAGAGGACCGCGTTCCAGCGCGTCGGGCGCAGCCCCATCGCGGCGGCGGTCTCGCCGTCGAAGGACGCGAACAGGATCTCCTTCACGAACGCGGCGTGCACCGCGACGCAGACCGCTGCGATCACCGCGACGACCGCGACGTCCGTGAGCGTCACCGCGACGGCGTTCCCGAAGACCATGCCCCCGAGATCGTGCGCGGCGTGGACGAGCCGCGACGACCCGATCACGACGAGCGCCCCCGCGAGCACGTACGCCACGCCTACCCTCGCCTCCGCGGGAATCCGCCGGTGGCTGGCCGTCCCGAGGATCAGCGCGCCCACTATCGAGAACACGGTCGCGACGGCGAGCTGCACGCTCGCGCGCTCGATCTCCGCGCCGAGCCCCTCCTCCGCGAAGAGCGCGACGACGAGCCCGAGCGTCGATAGCTGCGTGAGCGCGGCCGAGACGAAGACGGTGCGCCGGAGCACGACGTACACCCCGAGGAACCCGCACATGCCGCCGGCGATCGCGGCCGCCGCCAGCGCGTCGCGCCAGATCTCGGACGACGCGAGGAACTCCTGGATCACGCGTCACCCCCGGCGGCCTGCGGGTGCAGGTAGCGGCGGCCGTTCTCCTCGCGCACCACGACGCGGCGCCCGTACAGCGCGGCGAGCGCGTCGTCGTCGAGCATCTCGTCCACCGATCCGACGCGCCAGAGCCCGCGCTCGTGATCGACGAGCGCGATGCGCGTCGCGTAGTTCACGACAGCCTCGATGCGGTGCGAGATCATGACGACCGCGAGGTCGCCAGCCGAGTGGAGGCTCCGCAGCACGTCGAGGGACGCGAGCTCCGCGGCGGGGTCCATGCCGTTCGTCGGCTCGTCGAGCGCGAGCAGATCCGGCTCCGCCGAGAGCGCCCGCGCGATGAGCGTCCGCTGGCGCTGGCCGCCGGAGAGCGTGCCGAAGCGCCGATCGAGGAGGTCGAGGATCCCGACCCTGGCGAGCGCGGTCGCGACCGCCTCGTGGTCCTCCGCGCGCGGCGGCTGCCACGGCCGCAGTCGCGGGTAGCGGCCCATCAGCACCACCTCTCCGGTCGTGAGCGGCCACAGCGCGTCCACGTGGTCGCGCTGCGGCACGTACCCGACGCGGAGCGCCGCGGGCTGGCTGCGGCCGCCGGCGAGCGGAGGCAGTATCCCCAGCAACGTCGAGAGGAGCGTCGTCTTCCCGCCGCCGTTCGGTCCGACGATGGCGAGGAACTCGTTCGCGCCGATCCCGAGCGAGATGCCGCCGATGAGCTTCCGCCGGCCGTGGCCGATCGTGACGTCGTCGAGCGAGACGAGGGGCGGGATCACCTGTTCGCCTCCACGATGCGGGTGACGAGCAGGTCCACCCACGAGAACCAGTCCTTCGCCTCCGGCGCACCGCCCACGTCGCCCGGGATCGAGAGCACGCGCGCGCCGGAGTGCTTGGCGAGCACCTCCGCGGGGCGCTGGTCGTAGTAGTTCTCGACCAGAATCGCCTTCACTCCGCGCGCCTTCGCGATCCCGACCAGCTCCGCGATGTGGCTGGGCGGCGGCGGCGTGCCGGGCTTCGGCTCGAGGTATCCCGCGACCGTGAGGCCCGCCCAGTCGAGGAAGTAGCTGAGCGTGCGGTGATGCGTGATGACGGCCCTCCCGCGGATGGGCGCGAGCTTCTCCTCCCATCCCCGGCGCGCCGCCGCGAGCTTCTTGTCGAACGCCGAGAGCTGCGCCTCGTACTGCGCGGCGCCCGCCGGATCGAGCTGCGACAGCTTCGCGGCGATCGCCTGCGCCACCTGCTCCGCGCGGCGCGGGTCGGAGAGGAAGTGCGGGTTTCCGCCGGGGTGGATGTCGCCCTGGCTCCGGTCCACCGGTCCGGTGGGCGCCTCGACCACCTGGACCGCCGTCGCGGCGGTGAGCCGCCCCTTTCCTCCCGGCTGCACGTCCGCGTTGCGCGAGACGTTCACGAGCCCCGGGAGCCAGCCCACCTCGAGGTCGAGGCCGACGTCCACGAGCAGCTGGGCGCGGCGAATCTTCACCGCGACGGCCGGGCTCGCGTCCACGAAGTGAGGGTCCTGCGTCCCTCGGGAGAGACTGGTCACGGACACGCGGTTCCCGCCGACCTCGCGAACGAGCGACGCGAGTCCCTCGGTCGTCGTGACGACGTCGAGCGCGACGGCAGCGGCGGGAGATCCTGCGACGATGAGCGCGGCGACTGCACAGGCGACCGCGGAGATGAGGCGCATCTCGACTCCGTTCTTCGGCGGTGGGCGCGTGAGTGGTTCGTCCATGACCGCTCCTCAGAACGGATGCGCGCCGTGAGCGCCCATCGAGAACTCGACCGCGAGCAGCGCCTCGAGGCCGTCGCCTCCGGCCGGCAGCCGCGACCATCCACCCTGCAGCCGGAGGCGCTGGAACTCGCTCGGAGCGAAGGACGCGAGGCCGCTCCAGCGCTGCTCGGCTCCGCCGAACGCGCCGTCGAAGACGCCCGGGGCGCGCTCCCATCGGCCCCCGAACCCCCAGCGGCGGCTCACGTGATAGACCGCCTGCGTGTAGACGCCCCAGTCCGAGCGCGGCTCGGCCGAAGCCCTCGACCGGCGCCAGATCCACTCCGATTGCAGCGCCAGATACGTCTTGCTCGGACCCGGGCGGTACTTGAGGTACACGTCCGCGCCTGCGACGTCGCGCCAGCCCTCCCCGTTCTCGAGGAGCGCCCCCGACACGCCGCCGCCGACGCTGAGCCGCTCGGTGAAGTCGACGAAGTTCACCAGGCGCGCGACGCCCGTCCTGGCCGCGCCCGGCGCGACCGCGTCGGCGGCGAACGACAGCGCTGCCGGCTCCACGGTCTGATAGGCGAGGTGCAGCTCGGCGAACCACGGCAGCGGCGCGAGCCACGCCACGTCGAGGCCCGGTCCTCCCAGCGCCTCGACGGAGAGCAGCCGCTGCCACGCCAGCGGACGGTCCACCAGCTCCCACGTGTGCGGGTGCTGCGTGTTGATCCGGCCGAACGGCGAGAAGAGCTTGCCGGCGCGCACGACGACGCCGGCCGGCAGCGTGAGCGCGGTCAGGTAGGCCTCCTCGATGCTGGCGCCCTCGTCCGAGAACGCCAGGAACACGTCGCCGCGAGCGTACGGGTCGATGACGGCCTGCACCCCGAGCTCGAGCTCCTGGAAGAGCGCCGTGACTCGCCGCGGGTCGGACCACGGCCCCTCCCGTGGCGAGCGCGTCGCGATGTCGTAGTCGTTCCAGGAGAGCGCACCGCTCCCGACCGCGGAGATGTCCGGGAGGAGGAGGATTCGCGCGAACGGATTTCCTCCCGTGGGTGCCGCAGGGCCGGGCGCCGGGGCTTGCGGTGCGGGAGCGCTCTCGCGGGCACCGGGCGTCACCGGGCCGGGCGGCGCCGCACCGAGCTCGCGCGCGATGTCGGCCTCGAGCTTCGCGCGGTCCGACTGCTGCTCGGCGGTGGGGGCAGCCTGAGGCACATGCCCGGGCGGCGGTGTGGGCTGCGGCGACGGCTCCGAGGTGGGCCTCGGCGCAGGTGTGTCGGCCTCCTGCGCGCGTGCGGAGACGGTGAGACCGGCGGCGATGGCGCCGGCCACGAGCAACTTACGCATGTGCAACGACCTCGGCGCAGGTTCGCGCCCGTAGCGAGTGAAGGGACGAGAGACTGCCGTCGCTTCAGACCGCTGGAGGTGATTGCCCAGGGACGGCGCCGAGCGGAGCGCCCGAGGCGGGCACCGAGGACGGCTCGGGCACGAGGCTTCGCAGCGGCAGCGCGCGGGGCTCGAGATCCGGGAGCGCCGGCTCGGCGACCTCGCCGCCGGCGGTGGAGCACGCGATGCACTCGTGCCGGTCGTGCGTCACCCCGTGCGCATGCCCGTGCGGCATCGCCGCGACGAGCGCGACGTACGCCGCGAACAGGGCTGCGAGTACGAGCCGCACCGGCTCTCTATCTGGCGGGTCGGGGCCGGGCTGTCAAGCGACGCCGCGGCGTCACCCCGCGGTCGCCACCGCGTCGATCTCACCATCGGTGAACCCTGCCTCGCGCAGCACCTCTCGCGTGTGCTCGCCCAGCCGGGGCGCACAGCGGCGCGGGAGCGTCACGCCCTCGAACCGCACCGGTGACGCGACGCCCCGGACCGGGCGCCCCTCCCACGGCGTCTCCACGTCGAAGAACGCTGCGCGAGCGGCGAGCTGCGGATCCTGTTCGGGTTCCCGCCCTGCAAGGACCGGAGAGAGGCAGACGTCGTGCCGCTCCGCGAACCGTGTCCACTCGTCGCGAGTCCTCGACGCGAAGATCGCCTCCAGCTCCGCGACGGGCCCGCGGCCGTCGTCCTCCATCTGACGGTCGGAGAGGTCCGGTCTGCCGACGGCCTCGCAGAAGCCGGAGAAGAACTCGGGCTCGAGCGCGGCGAAGGCGACGAATGCTCCGTCGCTCGTGGCGTAGACGCGGTAGCACGCGCTGCCGCCGACGAGGAGCTCCTGGCCGCGACGCAGCGGGGCGCCGCGCGCGAACGCGCCGCCGAGCTGCATCGCGAGCAGCGCGAGCGCGCCCTCCGTCATCGAGACGTCGACGCGAGAGCCCGCCCCCGTCGCCTGGCGGCGCACGAGCGCAGCGAGGATGCCGGTCACCGCCGGCCACGATCCGCCCGCGACGTCGGCGGCCTGGATGCCGAGCGGCACCGGGCGCTCCTCGGGACCGTTCAGCGCGAGGACGCCCGACGTCGCGGCGTAGTTGAGGTCGTGGCCGGCTCGCTCGCGGTACGGGCCGTCCTGCCCGTAGCCCGAGATCGAGCAGAGCACGAGCCGCGGGTTCTCGCGGCGGAGCGCTTCCCACCCGAGCCCGAGCCGGTCCATCACGCCGGGCCGGAAGGACTCGAGCACGACGTCGGCCCACCGCGCGAGGCGCCGCAACACCTGCGCGCCGGCTGGATCGCGCAGGTCGAGCGCGACGGACCGCTTGTTGCGATTGAGCGCGTGGAAGTAGCCCGACTCGCTCCCGACGAGCGGCGGCATCCAGCGGAGCCAATCACCGCCGCGGGGATCCTCGACCTTGACCACGTCCGCGCCGAGGTCCGCGAGCACGAGGCTCGCGTACGGGCCCGGCAGCAACCTCGAGAGGTCGAGAACCTTGACACCGGCGAGGGGAAGATCGCTCATCGAACGCCGGCCGTCTCACGCGACGAGACGCAGGAGCGCGTCGCCGAGGCGCGCGCACGTAGTCCGTGAGGAGCGGAGCGTACGTCTTTTGTACGTGAGCACCGCAACGGACGAGTACGCGTGCCGCAGGCAGCGATCATGCGTCGATACGGAACGTTTCTAGCCCAGGATCTGGGTGAGCTTCATGGCAAGCCCCATGTCCCCCTGGATCTTCAGCTTGCCCGCCATGAACGCCATCTGCGGGTTGAGCTTGCCGTTCACGATGCTGAGGAAGTCGATGTCCGAGCAATTGACCGTGCACTTCGCCGCGGCCGGGGCGCCCTCGCTGATCGCGCCTCCCGGCTTCGTGCAGTCGACCGCCCAGGTGCCGCCCTGGGGACCGGAGATGTTGAACTGGTAGACGGCGTTGATCTTCGAGACCACGTCCGGCTTGCTCTTGAGACGCTCGGGCATCGTCCGCTCGAAGACGTCCTTCACCGTCGCCGCATTCGCCATGCAGTTCCTCCAACCAGGCTGATTCCAGAATCAATAACTAGTGAGCGCCGCGGCGCTCGTCAACGAGCGCTGCGGAATCGCCCTTTCCGGGCGGGGCGCGGAGTCGGCGGCGTTCGCGACCGACGATGGCTGCGCGTCAGCGGCTTCGTGCGCTCACGATCTCGTTCACCGCGTTCGTGAGCTGCTCCGGATCGACCGGCTTCACGAGCACGGCGTCGACCTCTCGGCCGCGCGCGCGCGCGATGTCCTCGCGCTCCGCCCAGCCGGTGACCACGACGACGGGGACGCTCGGCGCGATCTCCTTCGCCGCTCGAGCCATCTCGAGTCCGCCCATCCCCGGCATCCCGATGTCCGTCACGACGACGTCCACCGACGTCTCCGCGAGCGTCTTCAGGCCCTCCGCGCCGCTCGCCGCGCTCAGCACGCGGTAGCCGGCGGACTCGAGGACCTCACCCATGAGCTCGCGGTTGTCGTCGTCATCCTCGACGAGGAGTACCCGTACCGGCTCGTTCGTCATGCGTCCTCATTCTGCGTAGAAGCCATCCAGGATCTGCGCGTAGTTCTGCGTCGCGACCTTGCGCTTCACCTTCAGCGTGGGCGTCAGCTCGCCGGACTCGATGGTGAAGTCTCGCGCGATGATCGCGAACTTCTTGATCGTAGCGTAGCTCGCCTGCCGCGAGTTGAGCTCGTTCACCGCTCGCTGGATCTCGCCCCGGACGCGGGGGTCCTCGTTGAGCGCGCCGCCGAGCGAGATGCCCGAGTCCGCGGCCCACTTCCGCACGTTCTCCTCGTTCAGCGTGATGAGCGCCGACAGGAACTTCCGCTTGTCGCCGTGGACCATCACCTGCGAGATGAGCGGGTTCGTCTTGAGATCGTTCTCGAGGTTCTGCGGCGCGACGTTCTTGCCGCCGGCAGTGACGATGATGTCCTTCTTGCGGTCGGTGATCCTGAGGTAGCCGTCCGCGTCGAGCTCGCCGATGTCGCCGCTGTGGAACCAGCCGCCCTCGAGCGCCTCCGCCGTCGCGCCGGGGTTGTTGTAGTACTCCTTCATCACGCCGCCCCCGCGGATCAGGATCTCGCCGTCGGGCGCGATCTTGAGCTCGGTTCCCGGCAGCGCCGGCCCGACCGTCCCGATCTTCACCTTGCCCGGCCTGTTCACGCACGTGGCGGCCGAGGTCTCGGTGAGGCCGTAGCCCTCGAGCACCACGAAGCCGACGTTCTGGAAGAACCACGCGATCTTGGGCGACAGGGGCGCGCCGCCCGAGATGAAGATCTGCATGCGCCCGCCGAACCGCTCGCCGAGGGTCTTGCCGACCTTCGGGAACACGAGCTTCTTCCCGACGCGGAGCCCGAGCGGCGGCGGGATCTCCTGGCCGCGCTCCTTCGCCGCGACCCACTGGTCGAGGCCGTCCATCGCCCACTTGAAGAGCTTGCCCTTGAGGCCCGGCGTCGCGACGCCCTTCGAGACCACCGTGTTGTAGGCCTTCTCGAAGATGCGCGGCACCGCCGGCATCGCGGTCGGCCTCACCTCGCCCGCGTTGTCGACGATCCTGTCGAGCGACTCGACGAACGCGACGGAGAAGCCGAGCTTGAACCACGCGGCCTCGACGACCTTCGCGAACGAGTGCGCCATCGGCAGGAACATGAGGACGAGGTGGCCGTCCGCGAGGACCGCGGCGCGGTGCACGGCCTCGGCCTCGTACACCCAGTTGCCATGCGTGAGCACGACGCCCTTCGGGTTGCCGGTCGTGCCCGACGTGTAGAGGAAGCACGCCGGCTCGTCGAGGGACAACGTCGCGAGGCGCGCGGCGTGCGCGCCCTCCTGCTGCTTCGCCAGCTCGGAGCCGAGCTTCTCGATCTCGGCGAGCGTGCGCTCCGAGGCGTCCTTCGGCGCGCCGTTGTCGAGGCGGATGATGCCCTCGAGCGCGGGACAGCGATCGCGGATCTCGCGGATCTTCGCCGCCTGCACGTCGGAGTCGCACAGGATGAAGCGCGCTCCCGAGTCGGCGAGGATGTACTGGATGTCGTGGGCCTTGAGCGACTGGTAGACCGGCACGGTGATCGCGGCCGCCCCCATGATGCCGAGGTCGGCGATGATCCACTCCGTGTGCGTCTCGCCGAGGATCGCGATGCGGTCGCCCTTGCGGACGCCGAGCGCGGCCAGCCCGTCGGAGACCGCGCGCGTCCGCCGCGCGAGCTCGCCCCACGTCGTCTCCACCCACTGCCCGGCCCGCTTCTGCTTCGTGGCCATCGCCGAGCTGCGCGACGCCGCCATCCCCTCGAACACGTCGACGAGGCTCCTCGTCCGCGGAGCGCTGCGCGCCAGGTCGTCTTGAGCGATCATGGTTTCGCCTCCGCTCCTCATCGGAGCTTCTCCAGGGTTTCCCGAGCTCGCGCCTGCATGCGGCGCACCTCGGGAGGGTCGTATCCGGCGACGTCGGTCGAGATCACGTCGTTCAACAGGTTCTTCGCCTGCTCGCGCTTCCCTTCCTTGATGAAGAGATCAGCGAGATAAACGCGCGCGCGCGCGCTCGCAGGGTTCACCCGGAGGGCCTTGCGGAGGGCCTCCTCGCTGCGCTTCGCGGAGTACTTGGGCCAGGGCAGCTCGTACCAGAACCGTCCCCAGGCGTTGTAGATCGTCCCCCAGTCGAACGTCGGGTCGATCTCCTCGGCGCGCGACAGGCGCTCCTTGAACTTGCCTTCTATGCCCTGCGTGAGCGCCTTCAGGACGCCGATCCCGAGCGCGTAGTTCCCCATGTTCGCGGCCGCGTAGAACTGGCCCTCGATGCGGTCGGGCTCGAGCTTCACCGCTCGCTCGGCGATGTCCCACCCTTCCTTGCCGAGCTTGCTCCGCTCCTTCGTCGGGAGCGAGGTGTCGTCGGACATCCAGGCCAGGTATCGAGCCTCGCGCCAGAGGACCTCGTACGCGTCGGGCGCCAGCTTCTTCGCCTCGTCGAGCGCTGTGCGCGCGGCTGCGAGCGACTCCGGCCGGTCGCGACTCGTCCACACCTCGTCGAAGCGCGCGAGCAGCGGCGCAACGTCCGCGGGCAGCGAGGGCTTCACGGCCTGAGCAGGCATGGTGGATTCCCCCTCGGGTGCGGCGACGGCGTGAGTCGCGACTGCGAGCGAAGCGAGGATGGCTGTGAGCGCCCGACGGGATCCCTCCGACATCCGAAGGGAATACCTCGAAAGCCGAGGGCCTTGGGCATCCTAGTGGGGGGCCGCGCGCGGCCCCTGCGGCAACCTGAAGCGGCGCCTCCCCGAGCAGGTACGCGGTTCGTGGCCGGCGTTCATCTTCCCGTCATCCTCGCCTCCGTAGTCTCGCTCGCGTCCGGGCAAGAGGCCCGCAGGAGGCGAGTGACATGGAGAAGGTGAAGGTCTGGGATCGATTCGTCCGGCTGTTCCACTGGGGCCTCGCGCTGCTCGTGCTCGGGTCGTTCGTCACGGCCGACCACGACGCGATCGTCGGCGTGCACGCGCGCATCGGCCTCGCCGTGCTGGCGCTCGTCGTGGCGCGC
>DASSQI010000209.1:0-7186 GCA_035702585.1 Anaeromyxobacteraceae bacterium | reverse complement strand
AGCGAGCTGCGGCTCATCGCGAGCGGCGCGAAGTGGCTGAGGCGGCAGGGCCCGCAGATCGTCGCCTCGGCGATCGACGTCTACCTCGACGAGATGGACGGCCTCGCGGGTGAGACCGCGGCCGGGCACGAGGCACTCCGCGACGCGGCGACGAAGGCGCACGGCGAGGAGCTCGCGCGCCGGGTGTTCGACGACGAGGTCACGGGAGACGTCCTCTCGCAGGTCGCGCAGGCCGACCCCGACTCGCTCGCGATGGTGCTCTCGCACGAGCAGCCGCAGACGATCGCCCTCATCCTCTCGTCGCTCGACGCGGCGCGAGTGGGCGCGGTGCTCGACAGGATGCCGGACCGGATGCGGGCCGACGTGCTGCGCCGGATGGCGACGATCGACGCGGTCGCCCCCGAGGTGCTGCACGAGATCGCGGCCGCGCTCTCCTCCGAGCTGCGGGCGCTGTTCGCCGGCGGCATGCGCAAGGTCAACGGCAAGGCCATCGCGCTCGAGGTGCTGCGGCGCTGCCCGGTCGCACAGCAGGGCGAGGTGATCGCCGAGATCGAGAAGGACAGCGCTGCGCTCGCCGCCGAGCTGCGCGGCCGGCTCTTCACGTTCGAGGACCTGAAGAAGCTCGCCGACCGCGACCTGCAGACGCTGCTCCGCGAGATCGACACGAGCAAGCTGTCCGTCGCGCTCAAGGGCGCGTCCACCGACGTGCGCGCGAAGTTCCTGTCGAACCTGTCCCAGCGCGCGGCCGAGATGCTGGAGGACGACCTCGCCGCGATGGGCCCGGTGAAGCTCTCGACGGTCGAGACCGCGCAGATGGAGATCGCGACGCTCGCGCAGGAGGCAGGGCGCGCCGGGCGGATCACGATCGTCGGCTCCGACGAGACGATGCTCTAGGCCACCATGTCCACCGCGCTTCCCCGCCGCCCCCGCTTCCTCGCCTCGCTCCCGGACGCCCCGGACGTCGCGCCGCTCCGCCTCGCCCGCGCCCCCGGCGCCGCGCCCCCGCGCGCGGCGCAGCCCGAGCCGGCGCGTCCCTCCGTCGCCGAGGAGCCCCGACCGGCGGCGCGAGCCTCCGTCGAGTCCGCGGACAGCCGGCGCGAGGCGCTCTCGCGCGTCGCCGCCGCGATCGAGACGCTGCGCGCGCAGTCTGCGCACCTCGCGGAGCAGGCGCGCGCCGACGCGCTCGAGATCGGCTTCGCGGTGGCGCGCGCGATCCTCGCCACCGAGGTGCGCCAGAGCCCCGAGGCGCTGTTCTCGCTGGTGCGCTCGGCCGTGCGCCGAGCCGGCGACTCGCGCCGGATCGTGGTGCGCGTCGCGCCCGAGGACGCGGAGCTCCTTCGCGGCGAGGCCGGTGTCGCGGCGATGGACGCCACCGTCGCGGCGCGCGTGGAGGTCACCGCGGACCGGTCGCTCATGCGCGGCGACTGCATCGTGGACGCCGACTTCGGCCGCATCGACGGCCGCCTCGAGACGCGGCTGTCGGAGCTGCGCCGCGCCGTGCAGGCCGCCGAGGACGAGGCGCGCGAGGGAGCCGCCTGATGGGCCTCTGGGACGTGGAGGCGCTCGCGCGCACCGTGGCGCAGGCGGACTCGCTGCCCCTCACCGGGACGGTGGTCCGCGCCAGCGGCCTCCTCGTCGAGGCGTCGCTGCCGCGCGTACCGGTCGGCACCGGCTGCGAGATCCGCGCGACCGACGGCAGCGTCGTCCACGCCGAGGTGGTCGGCTTCTCGGGTCGCACCGCGCAGCTCATGCCGCTCGGCGAGATCCACGGGGTCGGCGAGGGCTGCGACGTGATTCCCCGGGCGTCGGCGGATCGCATCCCGGTCGGAGATGCGCTGCTCGGACGCGTCGTCGACGCGGCGCTGCGCCCGGTGGACGGCGGACCGATGCCCATGCTCCGCGCCCGCGCCAGGCTGCACGCGACTCCGCCGAAGGCGATGGAGCGCCGGCGCATCGCCCGCCCGATGGCGCTCGGGATCCGCGCCGTCGACGCGTGCCTGACGGTCGGAGAGGGTCAGCGGCTCGCGATCATGGCGGGCCCCGGTGTGGGCAAGAGCGTCCTCCTCGGGATGCTCGCCCGCAGCGCGGACGCGGACGTGGTGGTCGTCGGCCTCGTCGGCGAGCGCGGCCGCGAGGTGCGCGAGTTCATCGAGCGCGACCTCGGCGACGGGCTGTCCCGCTCGGTGGTCGTCGTCGCGACGAGCGACGAGTCGCCGCTCGAGCGGGTCCGCGCCGGGATGGCGGCGACCGCCATCGCCGAGCACTTCCGCGAGCGCGGCAGGCGCGTCATGCTGCTCGTCGACTCCCTGTCGCGCGTCGCGATGGCGCAGCGGGAGATCGGCCTCGCGGCGGGTGAGCCGCCGACCACCAAGGGATACCCGCCGAGCGCGTTCGCGCTCATCCCGCGGCTCACCGAGCGCGCCGGGAACGACGGCGGACCGGGCAGCATCACCGCGTTCTACACGGTGCTCGCCGAGGGCGACGAGCTCACGGATCCGATCGCGGACGCTGCCAAGGCGACCCTCGACGGCCACCTCGTCCTGTCCCGCAGGCTCGCCGAGTCGGGCCACTTCCCGGCCATCGACGTGCTCGCGAGCGTCTCCAGGGTCATGAGCGACGTGGCGTCGCCCGAGCACAAGGAGCTCGCGCGACAGGCTCGGGACGTCCTCGCCGCCTACCGCGACGCCGCCGACCTCATCGAGGTCGGCGCGTACGCGGCCGGCTCGAACCCGCGCGTCGATCGGGCCCTGCGCGTCCACGGCGCCCTGAACGCGTTCCTGCGCCAGGCACCCGGAGAGCGCTCCGCGCTGGCCGAGACGCTCGCGCGGCTCGGCCAGCTCATCGCGGCCGGGGAGGCGAGCCGTGCTTGAGCTCGCCCTGGCCCTCGCGATCGCCGCGACCTCGGGCGGAGCGTCCGCGGCGAGCTCCCCGCCGACGACGCCGCCTGCATCTCCTTCTCGATCCGTCCTGCGGGCTCCGCGCGCGACGCCGCCCTCGCTCACGCCGGGGGCGCTGGCGCTCGAGCTGCGCGAGGCGAACCGGCGCCGCTTCGAGGAGCTCGCCGACATCCAGCGCGAGCGCGCGCGCCTCGAGCAGCTCGCGGCCGAGATCGCCGCGGCGCGCCGGGAGCTCGCGCGCGAGTCGACGCTCCTCGACGAGAAGACCGCGAAGCTCCAGGAGCTGTCCTCGCAGCAGCGTCCGGCGACGACGACGCCTCCTGCACCGGAGCCCGCGGCGCTGCCGGCGGACGCACAGGCGCAGGCGCTCGCGCGGACGCTGAAGGGCATGAAGCCGGACCAGGCGGCGGCGCTCGTCGGCCGGCTCGAGAAGCCGCTGGCGGTCGCGGTGCTCGCGAAGCTGCGGCCGGCCGACGCCGCGGGCGTGCTCGGGCGCATGCCGTCGAGCAACGCCGCCGAGCTGTTCACGCTGTTGGCGCGCCACGGAGGCTCACCTCGATGAAGGCGTCAGGCATCGAACTCGCCCCACCCTCACCGTCTCCCGACCCGCGGCGCGCCCCGCGCGGCGACCCCGGCGGCGACGACTTCGACGGCGCCCTCCGCGAGGCGAGCGCCGACGACGAACGAGCCGTCGATCGAGAAGCAGCCGCCGAGCCGGCGCAACGTGCGGAGTTTAGGCAGGACGACACAGCCCGCAACGACGCGCGCGAGTCCGCACCGTCCACCGATGCCGCGCACGCAGAGGGTTTGTCCGCCTCCGCGGCGGCGCTCGCAGCGTCCATGGCCGCAGCCGCCGCGGTCGCGAAGGACGCCGCCGCACCGGGAGACGCCCGCGGGCCCACCTCGTCGGCCCGGGACCCTCGCGGCCGCGTCAGCCTTGGCTCGAAGCCCAGCCCCGACTCCGCCTCCGCGAGGTCGCTCGACGGCGCACCGCACGCGAGCGGCGTCGTCGCGTACGAGGCGCCGCCCGACGGCGCGCGACGTGCGGGCGCAGGCGACGCTGCTGCCGGCGCGCACCCGGCCAGGAACGCGCGGACCGCCATCGGCGTTGCGGGCTCCAGGGATGAGAAGCCCGGCGACGGTACCGAGCAGCGCTCGGGCTCTCGCGACGAGCTCGCCACGCCGGCGCTCGCGGCGGCCCACCCCGTCGCGCCGACGGCCACTCTCACCCCGGCCAGCGCCGCGGCCGCCCTCGCGTCCGGCGCCCCGGCCGCAGCGCGCGACGCGACGCTCGCGGAGCCGCCCACGAGCGCGGCGCTGGTGCGCCCGGGCCAGGAAGCCGCCGCCGACGGCGCCGTGCTCCGCAACGCGGCGCACCTGCGCGTCGCGGCGCCCGGCGTGGGCGAGCTCGAGCTGCACCTGCGCATCCGGGACGGCGTCGCGCACGTGCGCGTCGATGGGGACGCGGCGCGCGTCGTCGAGTCGCACGCCGCGGAGCTCTCGCGCGCGCTCGCCGGCGAGGGGCTGAGGCTCGGCCAGCTCGACGCGAAGGCGCCGACGCTGCCGTCCTCCTCGGCCGGCTCGGCTCACGGCGACGCAGCGTCCCATCACCACCGCGACCGCGGCGACGGACGAGGCGAGACCCCGCCCAGCGCGCCACCGCGGCCTCCGCGCGCGCTCGGCGTCGCCGGCGCCGCGTCACCCCTCCCCGCCGGCCGCTACGCCGTCCGGGCCTAGGAGAGCACATGGACCTCGCCGCCAGCCGCTCCCCCGCCGCGCTGAGCTCCGGCTCCGCACCCTCGACCTCGCCGAGGAAGGACCTCGGCCAGGACGAGTTCCTGCGCCTCCTCACGACGCAGCTCGCGAACCAGGACCCGCTGTCGCCCATGGACAACCAGGCCTTCATCGCCCAGCTCGCGCAGTTCGCGTCGGTCGAGCAGCTGCACGACGTCGGCGCGCGGCTCGACACGCTGCTCGTCGCCCAGGCGGCCTCGAACCAGATGAGCACCGCGTCGCTGGTGGGCAAGGACGTGCGCTTCCGGACGAGCGGCGTCGAGCTCGTCGCGGGTCAGCCCGCCGCCATCCAGGCGGAGCTCGCGACCGCCGCCGACCTGACCGTCGCGATCCGCGACGCGGGAGGCCGCACCGTACGGACGCTCCCGCTGGGCCAGCGGTCGGCCGGCGCGCTCGCCGTGACGTGGGACGGCTGCGACGAGCGCGGCACGCCGATGCCGGCGGGCCGCTACGGCGTCGAGATCTCCGGCGTCACCGCCGACGGCGCGCGCACCTCCGCCGAGCTGCGGTCCGGCGGCCGCGTCACCGGCGTCGAGTTCACCGACGGCGCCGCGCGGCTCCTCGTCGGCGGCGCGCGCGTCCAGCTCTCAGACGTCCTCTCGATCAACCAGGGCTGAAGCCCGAAAGGAACCCTCCGATGAGCCTCCTCACCAGCCTCTCAGCAGGGACGACCGGGCTCGCCTCGGCGAGCGCCGAGCTGTCGGTCGTGTCCGACAACCTCGCCAACACGAACACCGTCGGGTTCAAGGCCGGGCGCGCCGCCTTCGAGGACGTGCTCGCGCAGTCGGTCGTCGGAGGGGGCGGCGACGTCGGCCTCGGCAGCCGCCTCTCGGCCGTGCAGAAGATCATCACGCAGGGCGCGCTCGCGAACACCGGCCTCTCGACCGACCTCGCCCTCGAGGGCCCCGGCTACTTCATCCTGCGCGGCTCGGCGATGGGACGTCACGGTCAGTACTACTCGCGCGCGGGGCAGTTCACGATGGACCGCGAGGGCTTCCTCGTGAACCTCGACGGCCTGCGCGTGCAGGGGTACGGCGCGGACCCGAGCGGCGCGATGACGAGCGCGTTCGGCGACCTGCAGGTCGGCACCGGGTCGTCGCAGCCGCGCGCCACGACGACCATCACGCTGCGCACCAACCTGCAGGCGGACGCGACGGTGCCGCCGGCGTGGGACCCCGTGAGCCCCGCGCCGACGTCGAACTTCTCGACGAGCGTCACCGTGTACGACTCGCTCGGCAGCTCGCACGAGGTGCAGATCTACTTCCGCAAGACCGGCGCCGGCGCCTGGGAGTGGCACGGCATGAGCGACGGCGGCGGCCTCACCGGCGGGACGGCGGGGACGCCGATGGAGGTCGCGAGCGGCACGCTGTCCTTCGACGCGCAGGGCCGGCTGACCGCCGAGACCCAGACGTCGTCGTTCGACCCGCTCGGCGCGCTGAACCCGCAGGCGCTCCGCTTCAACTTCGGCTCCATGTACCCCGCGGGCTCGGGCGTGGACGGCGCGACGCAGTTCACCAACCCCTCGGCGACCGGGTTCGTGAACCAGGACGGCTGGTCGGCGGGCGACCTCTCCTCGATCCAGATCGAGCGGGACGGGCGCGTCACCGGGCTCTTCACGAACGGGCAGACGCGGACGATCGCGCAGGTCGCGGTCGCGAACTTCTCCGCCCCGGATCAGCTCGAGCGCATCGGCTCGACGCTGCTCGCGCAGAGCCAGCGCTCCGGCGAGCCCGCCATCGGCGCGGCTGGCGAGGGCGGACGCGGCACCATCGCCGCGGGCGCGCTCGAGCAGTCGAACGTCGACATCGCCGAGCAGTTCGTCCGGATGATCGCGGCGCAGCGCGCCTTCGAGGCGAACTCGAAGACCATCACGACCGCCGACCAGCTCCTGAACGAGCTCATCGCGATGAAGCGGTAGCCGGGGGCTTATCGCGGCCTCCGTCCGCGCCGATGACAGGACGGAGGCCGCGTGATCACGTTGACCCGACTGGACGGGAGGGAGCTGGTGGTGAACGCCGACCACGTACTCACGGTCGACGCGACGCCCGACACCGTCCTCGTGCTCACGACGGGGCTGCACGTGATGGTCAAGGAGCCGGTGCGCGAGGTCGTGGACCGCGCGGCGGCGTGGAAGCGCCGCGTCGCGCTCGGCCCGGAGCTGCGCGCGACCGTGATCCCGCTCCCGCGCGGCGAGGGGTGATCCATGGATCTCGCGACGCTGCTCGGGATCGTCATCGCGTTCGGCATGATCCTCGGAGGACAGGTCCTCGAGGGCGGCCACCCAGGCTCTCTCGTCCAGCCCACCGCCGCGATGATCGTGCTCGGCGGCACGCTCGGCGCGGTGATGGTCTGCTTCCCGATGAAGGACTTCGTCCGCGGCCTGAAACTCGCGAGGCTCGCGTTCACCGACCGGAAGGAGGACCTCGCCGGCGCGGCGAAGGACCTCGTCGAGTACGCCGGGATCGCGCGGCGCGAGGGCGTCCTCGCGCTCGAGG
>DASSQI010000208.1:0-14529 GCA_035702585.1 Anaeromyxobacteraceae bacterium | reverse complement strand
GTCGTCGTCCACGATGACGACGAGCGGCGCGGCGCCGAACGACACGAACACCCCCGCCTCGAGCCCCTCGCCGCGTGCCCGCGCGAGCGCGCGCTCGCGCTCCGACGCGAGCCGCTCCTCCATCGCGGCGAGCCACGCCGTCCGCGCCGCGGCGCGGGCGTGCTGCGGCGTGCCTGGCGCGGCGCCGGCCAGCTCCTGCTTCGCGAGGGCGAGCGCCCCGCGCACCTTCGCGAGGCCGGCGGCGTGGCGCTGCTCGATCGCGGCGATCTGGCGGGCGACGGCGTCGCGCGAGATCTCGGAGCGCAGGCGCGACTCGTAGCCGGCGAGGAGCCGGCGGATCTCGGCGGCGAGGCCGACCATCGCCTCGATGTCGCCGGACAGCGAGATCGCGTCGCCGAGGAGGTTGTTCACCGAGATGCCGCCGCGGTCCGACAGGTGCGCCATGCCGGTGTAGAACTTCTTCGCGGCGCCGAGGATCGGCCGGTAGAACTCGCTCCGCAGGAACTCCGCCATCACCGCCGGCCCGAGGAGCGCGGTGCGCCGCGTGAAGTCCTTCACGTCGGTGAAGAGGTGCCCGAGCGCCTGGTGCTGGGCGACGCGCAGGATCTCGCCCTGCACCGCGACGCGGTAGAGCCGGCCCGCCTCCCACTCCGCGTCCGCGCCCCCCTCGGCCTCCTCGCCCGTGCGCGCGACGGTCGCGCGGCGCGCCCGTCCCGCGAGCCGCTCGAGGGCGGCGTCCGCGAGGTAGCCACCCGCCGCGCGCGCGTACTCGCGCCGCGCCATGCCGGGGTCGAGCCCGATCGCCAACGACGGCTCGCGCGCGCGCCACTCCTTCAGCACCTGGGCGGCGCCGGCGAGGAGCCGCGCCGCGTCGCCCGGCGCGGCGGTGTCGTCGATGCGCCGGGCGAGGTCGCGCCGCCCGCCCTCCTCCGCGCAGGCCGCCGCGAGCGCGCCCGGCCCGGCGAGCAGCTCGCGGAGCCACCCGAGGCGATCTCCGACGGCGGCCTCCGTCTCGACGACCGCGCTCGTGAGCGCGTCGCGGAGGTGCGCGACCACCACGGCGAGCTCCGCCTTCCGCCCGCCGTCCTCGTCGACCGCGAGCGCCTGCGCGACGGAGCCGACGACCGTGTCGGGATCGGCGCCCGCCGCGAGCGCGGCCGCGAGCTCGTCCCCGCGCGGCGCGCCGGCCGTGAGCTCGACGCCGTAGAGCGTGTCGCCGCCGGAGCGAACGCCGCGGAGCGCGACGAGCGCCCCCGGCGAGAGCACCGCCTCGACCTCGAGCAGGAAGGGATCGTCCTCCGGTCGGCCCGTCTCGCGGAACGCGCGAGCCATGCCGGTGCGCGCGGCGAGCCAGAGCCCCGCGCCGGCCGCGGCGCGCAGGTAGCGATCGTGCGGCGGTGCCGGGAGCGCCTCGCCGAGGAGCGACTCGGCGGCGGCGAGCTCCGCGTGCAGCGCGAGCGCGACGAGGAGCGGCGTCGGCTCGGACGCGGGGGTCGTCGCCATCTCCGCGAACGCGCGCCTGAGCACCTCGATGAAGAGCGCGGTGAGCGAGCGGCCCCGGCCGCCCGGGCCCATCCACGCGCAGACGATGCCTCCCGTGAGCGCCGGGTGGAGCGCGGGCCCGAGCGTCGCGGCCTCGCGCAGCGCCGCGCCGCCGCTGGTCGGGCCGAGGCGCGGCAGCACCGCCGGGAGCGCCGCGTACTGCTCGTGCATGACGAGCCCGTCGCGCGCGTCGGGGGGCACGAACCGGTGGTTCGCGGAGAGCAGCAGCGCCAGCTCCGCCGCGGCGCCGCGGACGATCGCCTCGGCGTCCGGCGCGATGTGGACCGGGATCCGCAGGTCCCCGAGCGACGTGCCGAGCGAGAAGCGCAGCTTGCTCGGATCGACGTGGAGGAACTCGGCGCGGCGCGACCGGGCCGCGGCGACGAGCGCGAGGCGGCGCGAGGCGACGGGGGACCGCATGCCGCTAATCTACGCCGACCCGCGGCAGGACGTGGAATCCTTGCCCGTTTCTCGCGGGCGCCGACGCCGCCTGGGGGCGCGCTCGCCGCCCCCGCCGCGCCGAGCCTACTTCCGCTCGGCGAGCGTCACCTTCACCGTCTCACGTTTCGCGCCGCGGGCGTACTCCACCTCCACGGTGTCGCCGGGACGGTGCGACCGCAGCGCGACGGCGACGTCCGCCAGCGACACGATCGTCGTGCCGCCGATCCGGTGGAGGACGTCTCCGGCCGCGAGGCCCGCCTTCTCGGCCGGGCTCCCCGGGCGCACGCCGGTGATCGCGACGCCGGGCTCCTTCCGCTCCTCGAAGTCCGGGATGGTGCCGAGATAGGCGCCGTAGCCGCGACCGCCGCGCTCTCCGCTCGGCGGCGCCGCGACGCGCACGACCTCGAGCCGCTCGGGCGAGTTCGCGGCGAAGCTCGCGGCCCGGTACGCGAGCCGCGCGACCGCCGCGAGGCCCTCGGCGTCCACCTTGTCCGCGGTGTCGCTCGGGCGGTGGTAGTCGCCGTGCGCGCCGGTGAAGAAGAAGAGCACCGGGACGCCCTTCGCGTAGAAGCTCGTCTGGTCGGACGGGCCGTACCCGTCGCCGCTCCCCCAGGCGATCGTGAGCGGCAGCTTCGGCGACCCCGCCGCGACGCTTTCGACCCACTCGCGCAGCCCCTTCGCGGTCTGCGCGCCGTTCACGTAGACCTTCCCGCGCTGCGGGCGGCCGACCATGTCGAGGTTCACCCTGAGCTGCGTCTGCTCCGGCCGGCAGCCGCGAGGCGGCGACTTCACGAAGTGCGAGCTGCCGAGGAGCCCCGACTCCTCGCCGGTGAACGCCGCGAACACGACCGTGCGCCGCGGCGGGCCCTCCGCCACGAACGCCCGCGCGATGCCGAGCAGCGCCGCGACCCCGCTCGCGTTGTCGTCGGCGCCCGGGTGCACCGCGCGCACGTCGGGCGCGAGCGACGTCTCGCCGCCGTAGCCGAGGTGGTCGTAGTGCGCGCCGACGACGACGCAGCCGGCGTCGGGATCGGTGCCGTGGAGCGCGCCCACGACGTTCGCGGTCGTCGCGCGCTCCTGCTCCAGGCCGACGACGAGCCGCGCGGACACCCCGGTCGGCGCGGAGTGCGGCCGGCGGTGCTCGTCCGTCGCGGCGGCGAGCGCGGCCGCGTCGATGCCGGCGCGCTGCAGCGCCGCCGCGGTCACCTGCGCCGCCACGATGCCGGACCGCGCCGAGACGGTGCCCTTCCACGGCGGCAGCGTGTCCGGACCGGGGTGGTGCCAGTCGTCGCGCACCGCGAGCATCGCCGCGGCGCCGTGCTCGCGCGCGTTCGCGGCCTTGGTGCGCCACTCGCCGTAGTGGAACGCGTCGGGGCTGCGGAACGGGCTCTTCTCGTCCGGCTCGCCCGGGAAGTGCGCCGCGACGACGACGATCTTCCCCTTCACGTCGAGGCCGGCGTAGTCGTCCCAGCCGAGCGCGGGCGCGGTGATGCCGTAGCCCGCCCACACGAGCTCGCCCTCGACCTGCCCGTCGTCGCTGAACGTGAACGGCTGCCACGCGGCGTGGAGCGGCGCGTCGTCGCCGCCGAGGCGCAGCGCGTTGTCGCCCCGCAGCACCGCCTGGACCGGTGCCTCGAAGGGCTGCATCCAGCCGTCGGTGCCCGCCGGCGCGAGGCCGGCCTTCTCCATCTCGCGGGCGATCCAGTCGGCCGCGGCCGCGTTCCCGGGAGTCCCGATCGCGCGGCCCGTGCGCGCGGGATCGGCGAGCCAGCGGACGGCCTCCGCCGCGTCGCCGGCGCGAATCCGCGCTTCGGGGGACTTCTGCGCCGCCGTCTGAACGCCGCTGCACGCCGCGAGCGCCGACGCGAGCGCGACCCCGAGGGTCGCGGCGAACCGGCTCGAGCTGCGCGAAGACGAGGGGCCCGGCAGGGGTGCGACCGCCGCGCGCGCGACCTCGGCGCAGAGGCGATATCGACGGGAAGGATCGAGCCGGTCCTTGCGTTGAAACACGGGTCGCGGGAAAGTAAGAGGTCCAGCCGCCATGCGCCGCACCCTGTTCAAGTCCAAGATCCACCGCGCGACCGTCACTCACGCGGATCTCGACTACGAGGGCTCCGTCACGATCGACGAGGACCTCATGGCCGCGTCCGACATCTGTGAGTACGAGGCCGTGCACGTGTGGAACATCACGCGCGGGACGCGGCTGCAGACGTACGCGATCCGCGGTGAGCGGGGCTCGGGCGTCATCTGCATCAACGGCGCGGCGGCCCACCTCAACCGTCCGGGCGACCTCGTGATCATCGCGACGTTCGCCGAGATGGAAGAGGCCGAGGCGCGCAAGCACGACCCGAAGGTCGTGCTCGTGGACGCGAAGAACCGCATCGTCGCCAAGGACGTCGCCGAGATCGCGGGCCCCGCCCGCCGGGTGACCGCATGACGGTGCTTCTTTGGCGCGGCTCGCGTGACGCCGCAGCCTGACCTCGAGACCTTCCTCACGCTGTGCAAGCCCGGACGCGCCGTCCCCGTGCGCGTCGAGGTCGAGGCCGACACCGAGACGCCGGTCTCGGCGTTCCTGAAGCTCTCCCGCGGCCAGAAGCGCGCGTTCCTGCTCGAGTCCGTCGAGGGCGGCGAGCGCAGCGCCCGCTTCAGCTTCCTCGGCGCGGGTCCGCGCAGCGTGCTGTCGTGGCGGCTCGGCGATCCCGGCGATCCGATCGATCGCGTGCGCGAGCTGCTCCGCTCCCACGAGGCGGTGCGCGTGCCCGGCACGCCGCGCTTCTCGGGGGGCCTCGTCGGCCACGTCTCGTACGACGCGGTGAGGCTCTTCGAGCCGCGGGTGCCGCTCTCGAAGCCGGACGAGCTCGGGTTCCCCGACGTGCTGCTCATGGACTTCGACGAGGTGGTGGCGTTCGACAGCCGCCGCCACTCGATGCACGTCATCGCCGACGCGCGCTGCGGCCCGGGGGACGATCCGCGCGCGCTCTACGACCAGGCGCTGGCGCGCATCGGCGCGACGCTGGAGAAGCTGTCGCGGCCGTTCAGGGAGCGGCCGCCCGCGCGCGCAGCGCGGCCCGCGCGCCTCCGCCCGCGCGTGGCGCGCCGCGACTTCGAGGCGGCGGTGCGCCGCGCGAAGGAGTACGTCCGCGCCGGCGACTGCCAGCAGATCGTCTTCTCGCAGCGCTTCGACGCCGAGGTCTCGGTCCCCCCCTTCGAGATCTACCGCTCGCTGCGCCGCGTGAACCCGTCGCCGTACCTCTTCTACCTGCAGGACGGCGAACGCGCGCTCGTGGGCAGCTCGCCCGAGACCCTCATCAAGCTCGAGGACGGGGAGGTGACGCTGCGCCCGATCGCGGGGACGCGGCGGCGCGGCGAGGACGCCGCGCAGGACGCGGCGCTCGAGGCCGAGCTGCGCGCAGACCCGAAGGAGAACGCCGAGCACGTGATGCTCGTCGACCTCGGGCGGAACGACGTCGGCCGCGTGTCGGCGATCGGCACGGTGCGCCCCACGGCGCTCCGGACCGTCGAGCGCTACTCGCACGTCATGCACCTCGTCTCGGAGGTGAAGGGCAGGCTCGCCGACGGGCTCGGCGCGGTCGACGTGCTGCGCGCCGGGTTCCCGGCCGGCACCGTGAGCGGCTCGCCGAAGGTGCGCGCGATGGAGATCATCGACGAGCTCGAGCCGGCGCGGCGCGGCCCCTACGCGGGCGCGGTCGGCTACTTCGACCGCGGCGGCGACATGGAGATGTGCATCGCGATCCGGACGTTCGCGTGCCGCGGGCGCCGCGTCTCGGTGCAGGCCGGCGCCGGCATCGTCTACGACTCGAAGCCCGCCGCCGAGTACGTCGAGACCGTGAACAAGGCGCGCGCGCTCTTCACCGCCGTCGCGCAGGCCGAGTCGGGCGCGCTCGACGCGGTCGCGCCGCTCCCGGCCGAGGAGCCGGAGCCGGCGGCGCCGGCGCACGCGGCGATGGAGAAGACGGCGACATGAGCGCGGCGCGAAAGCCGGCGTCGCGCGCCAGGCGGGTGCTCGTCGTCGACAACTACGACAGCTTCACCTGGAACCTCGTCCAGTACCTCGGCGAGCTCGGCGCGGCCGTCGAGGTGTACCGGAACGACCAGATCGACGTGGAAGGCATCCGCGCGCGCGGTCCCGACGGGCTCCTCCTGTCGCCGGGCCCGTGCACGCCGAACGAGGCGGGCGTCACGCTCACCGCGATCGGCGCGCTCGCGGGTGAGCTGCCGATCCTCGGCGTGTGCCTCGGGCACCAGGCCATCGGACAGGCCTTCGGCGGCCGCGTGGTGCGGAACTTCCGCATCGTGCACGGCAAGTCGAGCCCTGTTTCGCACCGCGGCGGCGGGCTCTACGCCGGGCTGCCGCGGCCGTTCGAGGCGGGTCGCTATCACTCGCTCGTCGTGGAGCGCGAGTCGCTGCCGGCGGCGCTCGCGGTGACCTCCTGGACCGACGAGGGCGAGATCATGGGCCTGCGCCACCGCAAGCTCGAGGTCGAGGGCGTGCAGTTCCACCCGGAGTCGATCCTCACCGACGGCGGCAAGACGCTGCTCGGGAACTGGCTCGCGCGGCTCGGGCGCGGCAAGTCCGGCAAGGCGCAGGAGCGCGTCGGGGCGGGCGCACGCAGTCCGACGCAGGCGGCGATCACGCGCCGAGGAAAGAAGAGATGATCCAGCAAGCCATTGCCCGCCTCGTCGATCGCCACGACCTCACGCGGCAGGAGACCGCCGCCGTCATGAACGAGATCGCGGACGACGGCGCGACGCCGGCGCAGGTCGGGGCGTTCCTCGCGGCGCTGCGGCTCAAGGGAGAGACGGTGGACGAGATCGTCGGCGCCGCCGAGGTCATGCGCTCGCGCGTGAACCCGATCCACGTCTCGCGCGACGTGTTCGTGGACACCTGCGGCACCGGCGGCGACGGCCAGAACACGTTCAACATCTCGACGACGACGGCGTTCGTCGTCGCCGGAGCCGGCGTATCGGTCGCGAAGCACGGCGGCCGGTCGGTGTCGTCCCGCTGCGGCTCCGCCGACGTGCTCGGCGTCCTCGGCGTCAACGTCGAGGCGCCCAAGGAGATCGTCGAGCGCTGCATCGAGGAGGTCGGCATCGGCTTCCTCTTCGCGCCGCGGCTGCACCCCGCGTTCAAGGCGGTGGCGGGCATCCGGCGCGAGCTCGGCGTGCGGTCGATCTTCAACCTGCTCGGCCCGCTCGCGAACCCCGCCGGCGCGCGGCACCAGGTGATGGGCGTCTACGAGCCGCGGTGGGTGCCGATCATCGGCGGCGTGCTCGCCGCGCTCGGCGCCGCGCACGCGTTCGTCGTGCACGGCGAGGGGCTCGACGAGGTGGCCGTGACCGGGATGACGCACGTCTCCGAGGTGAAGGCGGGATCGTCGGATCGCTACGCGGTGCTCCCGGAGGACCTCGGCGTCCACCGCTGGACGAAGCGCGACCTGCAGGGCGGCGACGCCGACGTGAACGGCCGGATCCTGCTCGACGTGCTCGGCGGGCAGAAGGGCGGCCCCCGCGACGCGGTGCTCGCGAACGCCGCCGCGGCGCTCGTCGCCGGCGAGGCCGCGGCGGACCTCTGCGACGGCGTGCGGCTCGCGGCGGAGACCATCGACCGCGGCGCCGCCCTCGACAAGCTCGAGCGCCTGCGCGAGATGAGCCACGCGACATGAGCTTCCTCGCCGACATCCTCGCGCGGAAGGTGGACGAGGTGGCCTCGCGCCGCGCCGCGCGCCCCGATCGCGAGCTCGACGCGGCCGTGCGAGACGCCGCGGCGCCGCGCGACTTCGCGGGTGCGCTCTCGCCGCGAGGCGGACCGGTGCGCGTGATCGCCGAGGTGAAGCGCGCGAGCCCCTCCGCGGGCGCGATCGCCGAGGGCCTCGACGCCGTCGCGCAGGCGCGGCGCTACGCCGGCGCGGGCGCGGCGTGCATCTCGGTGCTGACCGACGGCCCCGGGTTCGGTGGATCGCTCGACGACCTCGCGGCGGTGCGCCGGGCGGTGTCGGTGCCGCTGCTCCGCAAGGACTTCGTCGTGGACCGGTACCAGCTCCTCGAGGCGCGACTGCACGGCGCGGACGCCGCGCTCCTCATCGTCGCGGCGCTCACCGAGACCCGCCTGCGCGCGCTCCTCGAGGACTGCTCGGCGCTGGGGCTCGCCGCGCTCGTCGAGGTGCACGACCCCGCCGAGGTCGACGTCGCGCTGCGCGCAGGCGCTTCGCTCGTCGGCGTCAACAACCGGAACCTCGCCACCTTCGTCGTCGACCTCGCCGTCAGCGAGTCGATCCTGCCGAGGCTGCCCGACGGCGTGAAGGGCGTCGCCGAGAGCGGCGTCCGTACGGCGGCGGACGCACGTCGCCTGCGCGCGGCCGGCGCGGCGAACCTGCTCGTCGGTGAGGCGCTCGTCAGGGCACCCGACCCTGGCGCGCTGCTCGTCGAGATGACGGAGTCGCGATGACCACGGTCCGCGTGAAGATCTGCGGAGTCACGCGGGTCGACGACGCCGTGCGCGCCGCGTACCTCGGCGCCGACGCGATCGGCCTCAACTTCTGGTCGCGCTCGAGGCGGTGCGTGTCCGTCGCGACGGCCCGCGAGATCGTGGAGGCGCTGCCGCCGCTCGTCATGGCGGTGGGCGTCTTCGTGGACCAGCCGGTCGACGAGGTGCGGCGCATCGTGAGCGAGGCGCACCTCTCGGCGGTGCAGCTCCACGGCGGCGAGAGCGTCGCCGACTGCGGCGCCCAGGCCGTGCCCGTCTACAAGGCGTTTCGCTGCGCCCCGCGCGACGACACCTCGGGGCTGCCCTGGACCGACGAGATCCCGTCGTACTCGGGGACGGCGGGCGTGCTGCTCGACGCCGCGGCCGGCGGGCCGGGCGGCACCGGGCGCGTCTGCGACTGGACGCTCGCGCAGAAGCTCGCCGCCGACCTGCCGGTGCTCCTCGCAGGCGGCCTCACCCCCGACAACGTGGCGGCGGCGATCGCCGCCGTCCGCCCGTGGGGCGTCGACGTCGCGAGCGGCGTCGAGGCGTCACCCGGCGTGAAGGATCCCGATCTCATGGCCCGGTTCATCCGGGCCGCGAAGGAGACCGCACCGTGAGCGCGCTTCCCGATCCCCGCGGCCACTTCGGCGCGTACGGCGGACGCTTCGTCCCCGAGACGCTGATGCCCGCGCTCGACGAGCTGGAGGCCGCCTGGGGCGAGGCCCGTCGCGATCCGGCGTTCCAGCGCGAGCTCGACGAGCTGCTGCGCCGTTTCGCAGGGCGCCCGACGCCGCTCGGCGAGGCGCGCCGCTGGTCCGCGGACGCGGGCGGCTGCCGCATCCTGCTGAAGCGCGAGGACCTGTGTCACACCGGCGCGCACAAGATCAACAACACGCTCGGGCAGGTGCTGCTCGCGCGTCGAATGGGGAAGCGGCGGATCATCGCCGAGACCGGCGCGGGGCAGCACGGCGTCGCGACCGCGACCGCGGCGGCGCTGTTCGGGCTGCCGTGCGACGTGTACATGGGCGCGCTCGACGTCGAGCGGCAGGCGCTGAACGTGTTCCGGATGCAGCTCCTCGGCACGCGCGTCATCCCGGTCGAGGCGGGCTCGCGCACGCTCAAGGACGCCATGAACGAGGCGATCCGGGACTGGGTCACGAACGTGCGCGACACGCACTACATCATCGGCTCGGTCGCGGGGCCGCACCCCTACCCCGCGCTGGTGCGCGACTTCCAGGCCGTGATCGGAGACGAGGCGCGCGCGCAGGTGATGGAGTACGCGGGGCGGCTGCCCGACGCGGTGGTCGCGTGCGTCGGCGGCGGCTCGAACGCGATGGGGATCTTCAGCGCGTTCGTCGACGACACGGACGTGAAGCTCGTGGGCGTGGAAGCCGCCGGCCACGGGCTCGACAGCGGCAAGCACGGCGCGGCGCTGGCGCGCGGGCGCCCGGGAGTGCTCCACGGGTCGCGCAGCTACGTGCTCCAGACCGCGGACGGTCAGATCGCCGAGGCGCACTCGATCAGCGCCGGCCTCGACTACCCCGGCGTCGGGCCGGAGCTCTCGTACCTGAAGGACAGCGGCCGGCTCACGCTGATGCAGGCGACCGACGAGGAGGCGCTGGACGCGCTGCAGTTCCTCGCGAGGACCGAGGGGATCATCCCCGCGCTCGAGAGCGCGCACGCGGTCTCCGCGGCGCGCCGCGTGGCGGCCGAGCTCGGCAAGGACGGCCTGCTCGTCGTGAACGTCTCGGGCCGTGGGGACAAGGACCTATCGCAAGGGCTTGCGAAGCAAGCCCGCGCAGCCCCACTGCAAGGGCTTTCGAAGAAAGCCCGCGCAGCTGTCCCGAAGGCCAAGGGGAAGCCACCCCGCGCGAAGCGTGCACCATCTTCCGGCGCCTCAAAGTCCAACAAGAGGACCCGATGACCCCCGCCACGGACGCTGCACCGATGCCCGCGCCAAGCCGCATCGACGCGACCTTCGACGCGTGCCGCGCTCGAGGCGAGGCGGCGCTCGTCACGTACGTCATGGCGGGCGACCCCGACGTCGCGACGTCGCGTGCGATGGCGCTCGCCTGCGCCGAGGGCGGCGCCGACCTGCTCGAGATCGGCATGCCGTTCTCCGATCCGATCGCCGACGGACCGACCATCCAGCTCGCCTCCGAGCGCGCCCTGGCGAAGGGCACCACCGTCGCGAACTGCCTCGAGATCGCGGCCTGGGTGCGCGCGCGCACCCCCGTCCCGATCGCGCTCATGGGCTACCTGAACCCGGTGCTCTCGTACGGCGAGGAGCGCTTCGTGGAGGACTGCGGCCGTGCGGGCGTGGACGCCGTCATCATCCCCGACCTGCCGCCCGAGGAGGCCGAGGACTTCCGCGCCCTCGCGCGGCGGCGCGGGCTCGCGACGGTGTTCCTGCTCGCGCCGACCTCCACGCCGGCGCGGCGCAAGGCGGCGTGCGACGCCGCGAGCGGGTTCCTCTACTTCGTGTCCGTGACCGGCGTCACCGGCGCGCGACGCGAGCTCTCCGAGGAGCTGCCGCGGCAGCTCGCGGCGGTGCGCGCCGAGAGCCCCGTCCCGGTGGTCGTCGGGTTCGGCGTGTCGACACCCGAGCAGGCGCGCTCGCTCGCGCCGCTCGCCGACGGCGTGGTGGTCGGGAGCGCGATCGTCTCGCGCATCGCGGAGGGCGGACCCCGCGCCGCGCGCGCCCAGCGCGTCCGCCGCTTCGTGTCGTCGCTGAAGCGCGGCCTCCGGCGCTGACCGCGGGCGAGAGGGCAGGCGGGTTCCCTTCGGCCACACCGACGGTCTCCTCGGCCCTGGCCGCACGCCGCTTCCTCGGCGCTGGCGCTCACGAGGGGCGAACGCCCAGATTCACTCGATGCCTCGTCAGCCCGAGCCGCCCCGGCCGTCCCTCGCGCCGGTGCTCGACCGCAACATCGCGGCGCTCGTAAATCGCCGCTACCGCGAGGAGCGCGAGAAGCCGGTGCAGGACCGCCTCGCCGATCGGGTGACGCAGTTCACGGGAAGCCTGCGGTTCGTCTACATCCACATCGCCCTGTTCGGGACGTGGATCCTCTGGAACCTGCCGTTCTCGCCCCTGCCGCGCTTCGATCCGACGCTCGTGGTCCTCGCCATGGTCGCGTCGGTCGAGGCGATCTTCCTCTCGACGTTCGTCCTCATCACCCAGAACCGGATGGCGGCGCAGGCCGAGCGCCGCGCCGAGCTCGACCTGCAGATCAGCCTGCTCACCGAGCACGAGCTCACGCAGCTCATACGAGTCGTGAACGCCGTCGCCGCTCACGTCGGCGTGGAGCCGGGTGCGGTGGCGGGCGACATCGAGGCGATCGAGCAGGACGTACACCCCGAGGCCGTCCTCGACCGCATCCAGACGGCGGAGGAGGAGCAAGGCGATCGGGAGCCGCGTCGCGGCCCGTCTCCCGAGCCTCACTGAGCCTCAGAGCGTCCGGTTCACCGCGCCCGCGACGACCCGGACCTGGCGCATGAGCGTCTCGAACTCCGGGAACGTGAGCGACTGCTGCCCGTCCGAGAGCGCCTTCTCGGGGCAGGGGTGCACCTCGACGATGACGCCGTCGGCGCCGGCTGCGATCGACGCTCGCGCCATCGCGGCGACGTGCTTCCGGACGCCGATGCCGTGGGACGGGTCCACGATCACGGGCAGGTGCGTGAGCGACTTCAGCACCGGCACCGCGTTCAGGTCGAGGGTGTTGCGGGTCATCGTCTCGAACGTGCGGATACCGCGCTCGCACAGGATGACGTCGTAGTTCCCGTGCGAGACCACGTACTCCGCCGCCATGAGCAGGTCGCGGATCGCCGCCGAGGGGCCGCGCTTCAGCAGCACGGGCTTCCCGCAGGCGCCGATCTTCTTGAGGAGCGAGAAGTTCTGCATGTTGCGGGCGCCGACCTGCAGCAGGTCCGCGTACTCCGCGACGAGCGGCAGCGTGTCGGTGTCCATCACCTCGGTCACGATGGGGAGGCCCGTCGCGTCGCGAGCCTCCGCGAGGAGCTTCAGCCCCTCCTCGGCGAGGCCCTGGAACTCGTACGGGCTCGTGCGAGGCTTGTAGGCGCCGCCCCGCAGCATGACGGCGCCGGCGGCCTTCACCGCGCGCGCGGCGGCGATGATCTGCTCCCTCGACTCCACCGAGCAGGGCCCCGCGATCGCGACGACGGCGTTGCCGCCGACCCGGACGTTCCCGACCTGCACGATGGTGTCCTCCGCCTTCACCTCACGCGAGACGAGCTTGAACGGCTGCGAGACGCGGATCGCGTCCGCGACACCCTGGAGCGTCGAGAAGATGGCTGGATCGAGCGGTCCCTTGTTGCCGGTGATCCCGATGGCGACGCGCTCGGCGCCGGGGATCGGGTGCGCGACGAGGCCGAGCTCCTTGATGCGATCGACGACGGCGTCGACGTCCGCCTGCGTCGCGTGGTTCGACATGACGACGAGCATCGGCGGACTCTAAGAGCTATCCCGTAGCGACGGCAAGCTGATGCTGCCGGCGGGGGGCAGGTCGGTTCGCATCCGGACCCGGTCCGGCGTGGTCCGTCCAGAAGCGACGGTCTCATCCGGGGTTGGGCGCGGTGCCATACCGACGATTCGCCGAGCCACCAACCGAGTTGCAGCTGGTGTCCGCCACGTCTCCCCGGCGGACTTGCCGTCGAGGGCGTTTGGCGCGGTTGACTCGGACAGGGCGTCTTGCCGCCCCGGTGCTACTGGATCAAGCGTGCTTCGCAGGAGTTCCCGCGTGGCGGCGTGGTCGAGCGACGCCGCTGCCGTGGCGTAATCCACGACGGCGGTCCCCGGATCGGCGACATCCCCGAAGACGAGGTGGGCTGCGAGCGTGGCGGACACCGCATCGCGATCGCCAGAGAGGCCACAGGGGCAGTAGTGGGCTCGCTCCGCGAGCGTCTTCTCCACCCGGCGTCCGCACAGGCAGTGCTGGGAGAGGGCGGTCGCGTGCGTCGATGCGCGCACGAGTCCGCCATGGAGCCGCGCCTGCGAAGCGGTCGCCACCGCCTCCCGCTCGATGGCGGCGATGAGCATGCCCGGCGCGAACGCGTGCAGCGTGCGGCCCCAGCGCCGCGCCCAGGCAGAGAGCCCGTTCTCCTCGACCGCGAGCTGAAACCCGTGCTGCAGCACGATGGAGCCTGCGATTCGCCGCGCGTGGTCGCGCTTCGCCCGCGCCGCGGCAGCAGCTTCTGTCGCGAACGCCGCCCGCTTGCGACGGTAGCTTCGGGAGAGATGGTCCGTCCGGTAGGCGACGAGCGGCTTTCCGTCCGCGCGAGACTTCCGTCCGCCCTTCGGGATCGCCGCTCGCGGCGGGAGTCCTTCGTCTGCGCGCCGCTGTGCTTCGTCCTGCTGCCGGCGAGAGAGGTCGTAGCGCTCCGGGTTCGCGGCACGGCGCGAGCGCTCGAGAGCCCGTTCGTGCCGACGCTTCTTCGCCGCGCGTTGCTCTGCGCCCTCGCGACCTCCCGCGTCCCGCGTAACCCGCGTGATGCGCAGATCCTCCCCGTTCTTGTGAGACGCAACCGTGACGTTCGAGACGTTGACGTCGATCCCGGCCTTGCGTCCGGCCGACTGCGTAGCGGCGACGGCGCGCCGCCGGGCGGTCTCCTGAGAGACGTACGGGGTCGTCAGCACCATGAGGTGCGCCTCGTAGCGCCACCCGGCCGCAGCCATCGGGTCGCGCTGCCGCACGAGATCCACCTTGTGCCAGAGCGCGGGGTTCGAGAGGTGATGGTCGAGGACTGCCTGGTTGCAGGGCGAGGCCGGAAGCCGCACCGGTACCGCGAGGTCTCCTCCTGAGATGCCGGTGAGCACCATCACCAGCGGACCCTCGTGGCTCCACCAGGATGCGCTCGGGGTCGCGACTGCTCGCATTGAGCGGGGCTGGAAAAACCGCCCATCACTCTCGGTGTAGGCGCGGCGATGCCCAGCGAGCGTGCCGTGCAGCCGAAACGTCTCCCACTTACGCGGGCGCGTGTGCGAGCGCGCGCGTCCCGGGATGCGGCTGAAGTCGTACCAGCCGCCCACGCCAGGCTTGCCG
>DASSQI010000207.1:0-7132 GCA_035702585.1 Anaeromyxobacteraceae bacterium | reverse complement strand
CATCGGGCTAAGATGCTTTTCGTGCCGACGAAGCTCGACATCGACCGCGACGCCCTGAGCGACTTCTGCCGGCGGCACAGCATCCGCAAGCTGTCCCTGTTCGGGTCGGTGCTGCGCGAGGACTTCAGACCGGGCAGCGACGTCGACGTGCTGGTCGAGTTCGAGCCGAACCACGTTCCGGGTTTCATCGCGCTGCACGACATGGAAACAGAGCTCTCGCAGTTGTTCGGGGGCCGCAGGGTGGACCTCGTCACCGAGCGCTTCCTCAACCGCCGGATCCGTCAGCGCATCCTGGCGACTGCCGAGCCACAGTATGCGGCGGGATGAGGTCTACGTCGGGCACCGAGTGAGTAGCCGTCCTCGGTGCGTCCTGAAGTCCCGGCTCATCCGCGCTCGCCACGGCGCCAGCCGTCGACGCCCAGGAGCACGCCCCACTTCACCGGCACGAGCACGTGGCGCGCGACCGCGAGCACGGCGCCGGTCGCGGACAGCACCGCGCCGCCCGTGACGTAGGCCTTTCCGTCGCGGCCGACGACCCAACCCACGACGACGTGCCGCTCTCCAGCGCGGACCGGCCCGTGGCGGCTCACGGCGAAGCGCGCGGTCACGACGCGCTCGGGCGAGTCCGCCGGCGACGCGTAGACGAGCGCCATGATCGTCGGACAGTCGAGGACCGCCCACGTCAGCTCGGGCCGGACGACGCCGTCCGCGCCGGCGTGGGCCGGGTGTGGAACCCACGGCGCGGCGACGACGGACCGGTCCGGCACCGGCCCCGCGAACACCCGGAGCCCGTCCCCCTCCGCGCGCTCCGAGCCGCAGACCATGCAGCCCGGGAACGGGTGCCGATGCTCGACGGAGCGCTGCAGGGCGCGCGCCTCGGCGACGAGCGCCTCCTCGTAGGTGACTGCGGTCGGCACCTCGACGTCCACCGCCGCCGGCCTCCACGCAGCGAGCACCTCGGCGCCGTCGATGAGCGTGGCGGACCCGTCTTCACGTCGCTCGACGCTGAGCGCGCGGTCGAGCGGCACCGGCCGCCGCAAGGTGACCTCCCCGGACTCGTTCGGTCCGGCGAGGAGCCCTCCGACGTAGCCGCCCAGCGCGACGTCGGGGATTCCCTGGAATCGGCTCTCGATCGCGGTCGTGACGGTGTGCATCGAGCGCTTGTCATAGCGAACCGGATGCCGCTGCACTGCAACGCGTGGATGCCGCCTGCGGGCCGACCCGCACGAGCCGGCGCGCGGCGGCAGCGCAGGGCTATTCGGTCGGGATGACGGCCCCGCTCACGCTGCGATCCATCGAGGCACGTGGTGTCGACGTCCCGATGAAGCACGTCCTCGGGACGAGCCAGGCCGCGCTCCGGAAGGCGCCGCTCTTGCTCGTCGACGTGACGACGGAGGAGGGCGTCACGGGGCGTTCGTACGTGTTCTGCTACCGTCACGCGGCTGCGCCCGCGATCGGGAGCCTGCTCGGAGACATCCAGGCGGCGCTCCGGGGCGAGCGCGTCGCTCCCGTCGAGCTCTCCGCGAAGCTCGCGCGCCACTTCACCTTGCTCGGCGCGAGCGGCCCCGTGCGCATGGCCATCTCGGCGTTCGACGCCGCCTGCTGGGACGCGCTCGCGATCGCCGCCGGCATGCCGCTCGCGTCGCTGCTCGGCGGGGCGCCGCGGCCGATCCGCGCCTACAACAGCAACGGCCTCGGTCTCATCCCGCTCGACGCGCTCGAGCGCGAGACGGACGAGCTGCTGGAGGGCGGCTTCCGTGCCGTGAAGCTGCGGCTCGGCCACCCGACGCTCGAGGCCGACCTCGCCGCGGTCCGCGCCGTGCGCGGGCGCCTCCCGCCCGGCGTGTCCCTCATGGTCGACTACAACCAGGCGCTCTCGGCGACGGAGGCGGCGCGCCGCGGCCGCGCCCTCGACGGCGAGGGCGTCCACTGGATCGAGGAGCCGATCCGGCACGACGATCTCCGCGGCTGCGCGCACGTCACGCGCGAGGTCGCGACGCCCGTCCAGATCGGCGAGAACTTCACGATGCAGGAGATGGTGGACGCGCTCGCGCTCCGCGCCTGCGACCTCGTCATGCCCGACCTGTGCCGGATCGGCGGCGTGACCGGCTGGCTCACCGCGGCGTCGCTCGCCTCCGCGCACGGAATCCCGATGTCGTCGCACCTCTACCCGGAGCTCAGCGCGCACCTGCTCGCGGTGACGCCGACCTGCGACTGGCTCGAGTACGTGGACTGGGCGGACGCGATCGTGAACGAGCCGCTCCGGATCCTGGACGGGAACGCCGTCGTGCCCGAGCGCCCCGGCGCGGGGCTGACCTGGAACGAGGAGGCCGTGGCGCGGTACCGGTTCTGCTGAGCTTCCGTCAGGGCGGCGTCATCCAGAGGTGCATCACCGCGTAGGCGCGGTACGGCCGCCAGCGTTGCGATCGGCGCTCCGACTCGGCGTCGCGGGCCAGCTCGCCGCCCTTGCCGAGTGCGCGCCGGACGCCGAGATCTCCTGCGGGAAACGCGTCCCGCTCGCCGCAGGCGCGCATCGCGACGTAGTGCGCCGTCCACGGCCCGAAGCCCGGCAGCTCGACGAGCCGCTCTACCGTCGTCTCGACGCGATCGGCGGGACCGAGCCGCAGCCGCCCCGAGTCGATCTCCCTCGCGAACGTCTGGATCGCGTCGGCGCGACGCTGCGGCACTCCGAACGCGGAGAAGTCGGCGCGCGCCAGGGTCGCGGCGTCGGGTGCGAGGTGAGTGATCGCGCCGCGCGCGGCGTCGGCGGGGAGGGGGCGCCCGAAGCGGTGCACGAGCCGCGCTGCCAGCGTCGTCGCGGCGGCCACCGAGACCTGCTGTCCCAGGATCGCCCGCACCGACGTCTCGAACGGCTCGAACGCGCCGGGCACGCGGAGCCCGGGCCGCTGAGCGACGGCGCGGCGCAGGCGCGGATCGCGCGACAGCTTCGCCGAGATCGCGGCCGGGTCGGCGTCGAGGTCGAAGAGCTGGCGGACGCGTCGCGCGATCTCCGTGACCACGTCGTCCGCTGCGCCCTCGACCACGAGCTCGAGCGCGTCCACGCCCGCGCGCGGCGCGACCGAGAGTGTCCCCGCCGCGCCGCCGAACGAGAACGATCTCTGGTAGGTGTCGCCGTCGAACTGCTCCACGCCCGAGAGCGCGCGGGCGCCGAGGAACTCCCGGAACGCTGCCCAGTCGAGCGGCGGCGTGAACGGGAGGAGGACCTCGCTCCGGGCGTCGGGCGGTGGCTTCGCGGTGGAACGATGTCGGTTCATCTGTGTGCGACCGAAGACATGGGTAACGCGTAGACCGGAGACATCGGTAACGGTGTCACGCGCGCGGGTCCTGGTCGCGCGGCACGGCGAGCGCGAGCCGCATCAGCTGCGCGACGTTCTCGGGGCAGGGGACCTCGCCGGCCGACGTCACCCAGCGCACCTCCGTGAACTCGTCGCACGCCACCAGCTCGCGCGACGGGACGTCCGCCACGAACGCGAAGTTCATGTGCAGGCCCTTGGACCCGGCGAGGTGCTCCTCGTAGCCGATGAGGCCCGGCGGCGTCCCAGCGATCTCGCTCGTCGCCGGGAAGTGGCCGGAGAGACCGGTCTCCTCGCGCATCTCCCGCGCGGCCGCCTCGAGCGGCGTCTCGCCCGCTTCGACCTCGCCGCCGATCGGGACCCACACGCCGAGCCTGCGGTGCAGCACGAGGAGGAGCGCTCCGCCGTTGCGGCAGAAGACGCTCACCGAGAAAGCGCGCCGTTCGTTCACGGGGTGATGCTACCCGCGGGCGCGCTCCGGTGCATGACGTGACTGTCGAAGCGACGCGGGTGTCAGCATCACCTTCGCGAAGCTTCACCCGCGCGTCTTCGCGGCATCGCTCACGACAGCTGCGCCTTCGGGCGCGTCCTCGAACAGCGCCAGGTAGGGGGCGAAACGGAACCGGCGGTTGCGTTTGTAGCCCGTTTCCTCCTCGAGCAGGCCGAGTTCAGAGAGCTTCTGCGCGACCGTGTTGGCCGTCGTGAACGCGACGCCCATGTCCTTCATCAGCGAGTTCGCGGTCGCGAGCGGCTGCTTGAAGAGCACGTCCACCGCGCGCTGGAGATGTCCCACCTGTCGCCCGCCCCGGGCGCTCACGAGCTCGCGACTGCGTTCGCGCAACTCGACGATGCTCCGCGCGCGCGCGGCCGAATCCTCGGCGACCTCCTGCACGCCTCGCAGGAAGAAACCGAGCCACGCCTCCCAAGCGCCATCGACGCGAATCGCCTGCAGGCGATCGTAGTACTCCGCCCGGCGGCGCTTGAAGTAGTGGCTCAAGTAGAGGAGCGGCTGCGAGAGTATGCGGCTCTCGCAGAGAAGAAACGTGACGAGCAGCCGGCCGACGCGGCCGTTTCCATCGAGGAACGGGTGGATGGTCTCGAACTGGGCGTGCGCCAAGCCGGCGTGGACCAGCGTCGGGAGCCTCCGGTCGTGCAGGAACGCCTCGAGATCGCCGAGCACGCGCATGAGCTCGTGTGGTGGAGGCGGCACGAAGGACGCATCCTGAAGGCGGGAGCTGCCCGCGCCAATCCAGTTCTGCGTCTTGCGGAACTCACCTGGATCTCGGTGCTGCCCCCGCACCCCCTTCATGAGCTCGGCGTGGATCTCGCGAATGAGACGGAGCGACAGCGGCAACTCCGCCAAGCGTGCGAGCCCGTACTTCATCGCCGCGACGTAGTTCACGACCTCTTCGACGTCGACGCGCCGCTCCTCGCCGCCCTCGCCGATGTCGAACTGCAGGACGTCGGTGAGCGATGCCTGCGTCCCCTCGATCTGCGAGCTGAGCACCGCCTCCTGCTTGACGTACATCCCGACGAACAGGTCCGGGTTTGGCAGGATGCTCGCGGCGCCGTCCAAGCGCCCGAGCGCGAGCGACGCCCCAGCGAGCAGTTCCGACAGGTCGCCGCCCATGTCCACCGCGGGATTCGGCGGCAGCGGTGAAGGGATGAACGCCGAGTAACCCGTCGGTTGCTGTACGAACCTCCCGGCTCGGCTGGAGATCATGTTGCGGGTTCCTTTACCAAGGCCCGCCTCAGCGGTCTCTTGTTTTGAGTTCTTACCCGTTCTCATAACATGGCGGGCGCAAAACGATCCTGGGACACGATTCTGGAACACGTGACCGCGGAGCGAAGTCCCGGACGTGACAGCTAACCGGCGCGGACGCCTTGGGGGGCAACGGCCCATGTTCCGCGTCTGTCTCAACGATCCTGAACGTCCGCTTACCTGAACGCATGGTCAGTGTATCGTGAGAGACTCCTGCTCATGGACCGGCTGTCGAAGCTGCAGGTGCTCGCGGGGGCGGCGAAGTACGACGCATCGTGCGCGTCGAGCGGATCGAACCGGCCGGCGCAGAAGGGCGGCGTCGGGAACGGCGCCTCCTGCGGCGTCTGCCACAGCTTCACCCCCGACGGCCGCTGCGTGTCGTTGCTCAAGATCCTCCTCACGAACGCGTGCATCTACGACTGCCAGTACTGCGCGAACCGGCGGTCGGCCGACGTCCCGCGCGCGCGCTTCACGGCGAGCGAGGTCGCGGAGCTCACGATCGATTTCTACCGGCGGAACTACATCGAGGGGCTCTTCCTCAGCTCCGGGATCGTCCGCAGCCCCGACTACACGATGGAGCAGATGGTGGAGGTCACGCGTCTGCTCCGCGACGAGCACCGGTTCGGCGGGTACATCCACCTGAAGGCGATCCCCGGCGCCTCCGACGACCTCCTCGCCCGCGCCGGGCTTCTGGCGGACCGGCTGAGCGTCAACATCGAGCTCCCGACCGACGGCGACCTCGTGTCGCTCGCGCCCGACAAGGACGCCCGCCGGATCGAGACGGGGATGCGATCGATCCGTGCGCGAGTCGACGACGCGACCTCCGAGCGGAGGAAGTCGCGGTTCGCGCCGCGCTTCGCGCCCGCGGGACAGACCACGCAGATGGTCATCGGCGCGAGCCCCACGCCGGACGGAGTCATCCTCTCCCGCGCAGCCGAGCTCTACGGACGGCACGCGCTCCGGCGCGTGTACTACTCCGCCTACAGTCCGACGCCCTCCGCGGGACCGAACCTGCCGAGGTCGGCGGCGCCGCTCGTGCGCGAGCACCGGCTCTACCAGGCCGACTGGCTCATGCGCTTCTACGGCTTCGACGTGGGCGAGATCCTCGAGGCGCCGGACGCGAACCTGTCGCTCGACGTCGATCCGAAGCTCGCGTGGGCGCTACGCAATCGCGCGCTCTTCCCCGTCGACGTGAACGCCGCCGCGAAGGAGCTGCTCCTCCGCGTGCCCGGGCTCGGCGTCCGGGGCGTGGACCGCATCATCGAGGCGAGGCGATTTCGGAAGCTGGGGCTTCCGGAGCTGCGGCGGCTCCGGATACCCGTGAGCCGCGCGGCGCCGTTCCTCGTGTGCGCCGGCGCGAACGGCGCGGTACGCCAGCTCGACCGCGCGGATCTCGTCGCCCGCTTCAGGCCTCCACCGCGGCAGCTCGGCCTCTTCGAGTCCGCGAGCGCGAACGCTGCCGCCTCGGCCCTGACGGGAGAGCTCTGATGAAGTTCGTCCACGTCGACGGCACGTTCGAGCACTGGCGCGCCGTCGCGCGCGAGCTGCTCGCGCAGCGTGCTCCGCCGGCCGAGGTCGCCTTCAGCGAGGAAGACCCCGGGGAACTCCTGCCCGGGTTCGCGGCGGAGGCGACCGCGAGCTATGCCGCGGCAGATGGGGCGCGAACCAGTTCATGTTCGGTTCAGGGCGTCGATGCCCCTCGGCGCGTCCCTGCGGTCTTCCTGTCGCTCGCGCGTCGCGTCGCCTGCCACCGCGATCCATCCCGCTGGACCCGGCTGTACCGGGTGCTCTGGCGCGTCGTCCACGACGACGCACGCGTGCTGCAGGACCCGACGGACGAGGAGGTCGCGGCGCTCGACGGGATGGCCGAGGCGGTCCGCCAGGACATCCACCGCGTCCACGCGCTCGTGCGCTTTCGTCGGGTCGAGGACGCGTGCGGCGAGCGCTACGTCGCGTTTCATCGGCCGGACCACCGGACGCTGCGGCCCGCGGCTCCGTTCTTCGCCCATCGCTTCGCCGGGATGCGCTGGTCCATCCTGACGCCGGACGACTCGGT
>DASSQI010000206.1:0-4189 GCA_035702585.1 Anaeromyxobacteraceae bacterium | reverse complement strand
CCGCGGCCGGCATCAAGCACAGGCTCGATCTCTTCGGCGTCCTGGTCCTGTCCTTCGCCGCGGGCAACGCGGGCGGGATCACCCGCGACGTGATGATTGGCGCGGTTCCCCCCGCGGCCATCGGTGACTGGCGATACATCGCCGTCTCGCTGCTCGCCGGATTGATCACGTTCTACTGGTATGGCGTCATCCAGTTGCTGAAGAGCCCTGTGCTGGTGTTCGACGCCGCCGGGCTGGCGCTCTTCGCGGTGACCGGCGCGAGCAAGGCGCTGGCGTTCGGCGCCGGGCCGGTCGGGGCCATCCTGCTCGGGATGCTGACCGGCGTCGGCGGCGGCGTGATGCGCGACGCGCTCGTGCGAGAGATCCCCACCGTGCTGCGAACCGAGCTCTACGCGGTCGCAGCCCTGATCGGCGCCGCCGTGGTGGTCCTCGGAGCCACGCTGCACCTCTCTTCGTCCGGAGCAGCGATAGCCGGCGCAGCGCTGTGCTTCGGGATCCGGTTCATGGCACTGCGGCGGGGCTGGCACCTTCCGACCGCGCGGGGGGCACAACCCTCGAAGTGACGTGATCGCACCTGCGATGGCGGCCCGCGAGCACTAGCTTTTGTTCCGGGTGGTGTGAGGTGGCGTGCAGCGTACGTCGTGCTGCGGCGCTGCCGCCCTGCTGCTTGGCCCGCAGTCGCCGAAGGAGCACGCAGCCGTGGCTTACGCAGACAATCCGTCACGCTGGCGCGACCGCGTGGTCCTGGCCGGCGTCGCGGCCGTCGGCCTCGGCATCTCCCTCTACCTCGCCGCGTACCAGCTCGGAGTGGTGGCGCAACCGTGGGATCCTCTGTTCGGCCAGGCGAGCAGCGCGCGCGTCCTCCACTCGTTCGTCTCGCGCATGTTGCCCATCCCCGACGCGGCGCTCGGCGTGGCGGGCTACGCGCTGGAGATCGTGCTCGATCTAGCCGGCGGCGCCGATCGCTGGTCGACGCATCCGTGGCTCGTGCTCGCATTCGTCGCGGTGGCCGTGGCACTCGGCCTCGCGGGCGTGATCCTGACGCTGGTACAGCTCCTGATCGTGAGGTCGGGGTGCACGCTCTGCCTCTGCTCGGCCGCGGCGTCGATCACCGTCGCGGCGGCCGCGCTGGCTGGCGACGAGGTGCGTGCGTCGCTGGCGCTGCTGGTGCGGCGGGAAGGGAGGCATGCCTGATGTCGTCGGTGACCGTGCACCAGGGGACGACGTTCATGGTGACGGACGAGGTCGGCGACTTCGATCCGAACAGCGATGGAGGGTTCTTCCACCTCGACACGCGGTTCCTGTCTCGCCACGAGCTTCGCCTCGACGGCAAGCGCCCGATCGCGCTGCAACCATCGATCCCGCACGCGAACGAGGCCTGGTACTTCCTCACGAACCCTCCGCTCGACGGCGCGAGGAGATCCACGCTCGGGATCGTGGTGCGCCGCCAGCTCGGCGGCGGCCTTCGCGAGGTCGTGCAGATCGAGAACTTCTCTGGCGGCAACGCGCGCTTCGAGCTGAGCATCTCGTTCGAGAGTGACTTCGAGTACATCCTGACCGTCAAGAAGCGCGCGGCGGGGGGCGGCGAAGGTGACTGGCAGCCGCACGTCCACAGCGACGTCCACCGGGCCAGGGAGGTCGTCTTCGAGCTCGACGACAGCGCCGTGCGTCACCGCACCGCCGTCGCGTTCGATCCCCCGCCCGACGAGCTCCGGGACGGCCGGGCGCGCTTCGACGTGGAGCTCGCGCCTCGTCAGCGCTGGGAAGCCACCATCGAGGTCACGCCGTCGCTCGGGGGCGACATCGCGCGCGCCTCCCTGCCGTCTGCAGGTCAGCGACGAAAGGCGCGGGATCGCCGCGACGCGATGCAGCGCGAGACGCCGCACCTCGAGACCGATCATCCCGTCCTCGCGCGCGCGTTCCGGCAGGCGTCGCGCGATCTGGCCGCCCTGCGAATCAAGGCGCAGGGCGTCGCCGGGGACGACGGGGGTGGCGGCCAGTACGCCATCGCCGCCGGGATCCCCTGGTACATGGATCTGTTCGGGCGGGACAGCCTCATCGCCTCCTACCAATCGATCCTGCACGATCCAACGCTCGCGCGCGGGACGATCGACGCGCTGGCACGGCTCCAGGGCGTCAAGGTGGACCGGTTGTCGGAAGAAGCTCCCGGCAAGATCCTGCACGAGTACCGCCGCGGTCCGCTGACTCCGGCCGCGAAGAAGCTCATCCCGACGTATCCGTACTACGGCACCATCGACGCGACGCCGCTCTTCCTCGTGACGCTGTCGGAGTACGTCCGCGTCACCGGCGACCTCGAGTACGCCGCGGCTCGCTGGCGATACGTCGATGCGGCGATCGAGTGGATGCGGCGATACGGCGATCGGGACGGCGACGGTCTCCTCGAATACCAGCTCGACGCCGACACTGGACTGGTCAACCAGGGCTGGAAGGACTCGAGCGACTCCATCCGCTTCAGGGACGGGCGGATCGCCGGCCCGCCGATAGCGCTCGTCGAGGTGCAGGGATACGCGCACTTCGCGCGCCGGCGCGTCGCGGAGCTCGCGCGGTACCTCGGCAAGGGCGAGGAGGCGGAACGGCTCGACGAGGAGGCGGCAGCCCTCGCGCGGCGCATCCGTGAACGGTACTGGTTGGAGGATCGCGCGTACTTCGCCGAGGCGCTCGACGGGCACAAGGACCGGGTCGACGCTTTGACCTCCAACCCCGGGCACCTGCTCTGGTCGGGCGCCGTCAGCCGGGATGACGCGAAGGCCATCGCGAAGGTGCTGCTCGGGCCGGAGATGTTCTCGGGATTCGGCGTCCGTACGATGGGAGACCGCGAGGGCGGGTTCAACCCGGTCAGCTATCACAACGGCAGCGTGTGGCCGCACGACAACGCGCTGATCCTGGCTGGGCTCGCCCGGTACGGGCTCGTCGAGGAGGCGGCGCAACTCGCGGACGCGCTGCTCACCGCGTTCGGGGCCTTCGCCGACGCCGAGCCGCCGGAGCTGTTCTGCGGCTACTCCGCGGGCGAATACGGAACTCCGGTGCGGTATCCGACCGCATGTCGCCCACAGGCGTGGGCGTCGGGAGCGGTCCTCCTCCTGGCGCGGACCCTGCTCGGCCTGGAGGTCGACGCGCTCGAGCGCGAGATCTCTCTGAGCCCCATCGCGATCCCCGGGATGTCGCATCTCGACATGAACGGAGTTCGAGTCGGGGACGCGCGCATCGACGTCTCCGTTCGTGTGAACGAGCAAGGTCGAGTGACGGCGAGCGTCACCGGGTTGCCGTCGGACTGGCGCCGCGTCGAGCCGCAGCCGCACGAACCCTCGAAGTGACGTCGCCGCTCACCACTTCTCGCCGAACGGCCGCGCCTCGACCTCGAACGACCAGGCCGACCGGGGCTGCTTCACGATCGAGATGACGCTCGAGGCGACGTCCTCCGGCTTCACGAAGAACTCGTCCGGCTTGTCGGGCATCCGCTCTCGCGTCCGCGGCAGGTCCACGACGCCGTCGATGACGACCAGCGCGACGTGGACGCCGGCGGGCCAGAGGTGCCGGGCCATCGACTCCGCGAGGAGGCGCTGCGCCCCCTTCGCCGACGAGAACGCAGCGCTCTTCGGCCCACCTCGCCGGGATGCCGTCGCGCCGACGTAGACGATGGTCCCCTGCCCTCGCCTCTTCATCGCCGGGATGACCTGCTGGGCCGCGACGAGGCCCCCGAGCGCGTTGACGCGCCAGGTGGACTCGAACGCCTCCGGGCTGATCTCCTCGACCGTGCCCCAGACGCCGGAGCCCGCGTTGTAGACGAGGACGTCCACCTCGCCGAGGTCCGCCTGGACCGCAGCGAGCGTCGCCTTCACCGCCGCGGGATCCGCAGCGTCGCAGCGGTAGGCTCGCGCCGGCGGGCCCAGCTCGCGAGCGAGGTCGTCGATGAGCTCCGGGCCACGGGCGACGAGAGCGGCGGCGTGGCCCTCGGCTGCGAGCCCTCGGGCGATGGCAGCGCCATTCCCGGACCCTACGCCGACGACGACGCCGACGGGCTTGTCCATGCGCTCCACGTACCCGGAGCTCGCGCCGAGCGCATCTCATCCGCCTCCTCGCCCGTGCGCGTCGCGAGCAGGCTAGGCTGCTCTTCGCGAGTTGCCCGCGCGACAACGAGCGAGGCCTCGTCCGCGCGGCCCCAGAGGAC
>DASSQI010000205.1:0-9832 GCA_035702585.1 Anaeromyxobacteraceae bacterium | reverse complement strand
CTCGATCGCGCATCGGGGCGAAGATCGGGTCTCCCGCAGGAGACCCACCATGGACGCCCTCTTCCTCGCACGCCTTCAGTTCGCGATCACCGCCTGCTTCCACTTCATCTTCCCGCCGGTGAGCATCGGGCTCGCGTGGATGCTCTGCATCGCCGAGTACCTCGGCTGGCGGAGGGCGGACGCGCACTACGTCCAGATCGGCAAGCTGTTCGGGAAGCTGTTCGCCATCACGTTCGCCGTCGGCGTCGCGACCGGCATCGTGATGGAGTTCCAGTTCGGCACGAACTGGGCCGCGTACTCGAAGTACGTGGGCGACATCTTCGGGGCGCCGCTCGCGGCCGAGGGCGTGTTCGCGTTCTTCCTCGAGTCGAGCTTCATGGGCCTCTACCTCTTCGGCCGCGGGCGCGTGTCCAGGGGGCTGCACTGGCTCAGCTCGCTCATGGTCGCCGTCGGCGCGACGCTGTCCGCGTTCTGGATCATCGCCGCGAACTCGTGGCAGCAGACGCCGACGGCCTTCCACGTCGTGGACCTCCCGGGCGGCGGGCAGCGCGCGGAGCTCACCGACTTCTGGGCGGCGGTGTTCAACCCCTCGACGCTCCCGCGCTACTTCCACACGGTCGTCGCGGCGCTGGTCTGCGGCGCCTTCATCTTCGCCGGCGTCGCCGCGTGGCACCTGCTCCGCGACGGCGGATCGTTCTGGGCCCGCAAGGCGCTGAAGCTCGGCGTCGCCTGGGGGCTCGTCTTCGCGTTCCTCACCGCCATGCCGTTCGGCCACCTGCACGCGCAGCAGGTCGCGCGCACGCAGCCCGAGAAGTTCGCCGCCATCGAGGGCCTCTACACGAGCCAGGAGGGGGCGCCGCTCCTGCTGTTCGGGATCCCGTTCAATCCCCCGCCGCACATCAAGGCGAAGATCGAGATCCCCGGCCTGCTCTCGTACATGGCGTTCGGCAGCATCGACGCCCACGTGCAGGGCATCGACGCGTTCCCGCGAGAGGACAGGCCGCCGCTCTGGCTCACGTTCGTGTCGTTCCACAACATGGTCGCGCTGGGCTCGCTCTTCATCGCGCTCATGGCCGCGGCGGCGTTCCGCATGTTCCAGGGCAAGATCTGGCAGGACCGCTGGCTCCTCAAGGCGCTCGTGCTCGCGATCCCGCTCCCGGTCGCGGCGTGCGAGCTCGGCTGGGTCGCCGCCGAGGTCGGGCGGCAGCCCTGGATCGTCTACAAGCTGCTGCGGACCTCCGCGGCGCATTCGCCGACCGTCGGCGCGCCCGAGATCGCGTTCTCGCTCGGCATGTTCACGCTCGTCTACCTCGCCCTCGGGGCGCTGTGGCTGTTCCTCATGGTGAGGAAGGCGAAGGTCGTCCCCGCGCTGGTGAAGGCCTAGGAGAACGCCATGGACCTGAACACGATCTGGTTCGTCCTGCTCGGCGTCCTCTTCGCCGGCTACGCGGTGCTCGACGGGTTCGATCTCGGCGTCGGCATCCTCCACCTGTTCGCGCGTTCCAGGGAGGAGCGCGACGTCGGCGTCGCGTCGATCGGGCCGGTGTGGGACGGCAACGAGGTCTGGCTGATCACGGGCGGCGGCGCGCTCTTCGCGGCGTTCCCGGTGGTCTACGCGACGATCTTCAGCGGGTTCTACCTCGCGCTCATGCTCGTGCTCTTGGCGCTCATCGCGCGGGCGGTGTCGCTCGAGTTCAGAGGGCTCGTCGAGTCCGCGCGCTGGCAGCGCGTGTGGGACTGGGCCTTCGGCCTGGGGAGCCTCGTGCCGGCGATCCTCTTCGGCGTCGCCGTCGGCAACGTGCTGCGCGGAGTCCCGATCACGCAGCGCCAGGAGTGGGCCGGGAGCTTCCTCGGGCTGCTCAACCCCTACTCGATCCTGGTCGGCCTCGTCTCCGCGTCGTTCTTCGTCATGCACGGCGCGCTCTGGCTGCGCCTCAAGTCGGAGGGCGCGCTCGCCGAGCGGATGAAGAAGGTCGCGCTCGGAGCGTGGGGCGTGTTCGTCGCGCTGTACGGCGTCGCGACGTTCGCGACCGTCGCGATCTCGCCCTTCCTGTTCCAGAAGACGCGCGAGCCGCTGTTCTGGCTGCTGACGGCGCTCATCGTCGCGTCGGCGGCGACGGTTCCGCTCGCCCTGCGCGCCGGCCGCGACCGCCTCGCGTTCGTCGGGTCGGCGGCGACGATCGTGTGCGCGATCCTCGTCACGGCGCTCTCGGCGTTCCCCGTGCTCGTCCCGTCGAGCATCGATCCGGCGTACAGCCTCACCGCGTACGACTCCTCGTCGTCGCCGCGCACGCTCACGGTGATGCTGGTCATCGCGCTCGTCGGCATGCCGCTCGTCATCGGCTACACGGCGTTCATCTACACGCTGTTCCGGGGCAAGGTGCGCGTCGGCGCCGCGTACGGTGAGGCCAAGGAGCCGGAGGAGATCGCAGGCGCGGCGTGACCGCTGCGCCGCTATGTCCACGGATCATCCCGCTGGGTGCGCCGTGTGGCACCCCTGGAGGCGGTCATGAAGTGGGTCGTCGCGCTCGACCTCGGCGCGCGCTCGAGCGGAGCGATCCGGTTCGCGCACTGGCTGGCGGCCATGGAACCCGACCCGAGGTTCATCGGCGTGCACGTGCTCGAGCAGGAGCACCTGCTCGCCGTCCTCCGGGACCACCACCTGGACGAGGTCCTCACGGGAGCGCGCAAGGCCGCCGAGGCGTCGGTCGCGGGCGAAGGCGCGTCGTCGGCCGTCGTCGCCGTCGACGTCGTCCAGGCGCTGAACGCTCCGGAGGGCCTGCGCGACTCCGCGACCCGGCTCAACGCCGACGGGATCCTCCTCGGCCGCGCTGCGCCGCGGGAGGGCGGCGGTCTCGTGCGGCTCGGCCGGGTCGCTCGCCGTCTGCTCCGGATCACCACGCTCCCCGTCATCGTCGTGCCTCCGGACATGAAGGAGGCGGACTTCGGCGGGGACGGGCCGGTCATCGCGCTCACGGACCTCGAGGACGGCTCGGTCGAGCCGTGCCGGTTCGCGCAGAAGATGGCGCGAGCGCTGCGGCGGCCACTCGTCGTCGCGCACGCGGTGGAGGAGTCGAGCGTCGCCGCCGTCCAGTACGTCGCCGTCACGACCCTCGAGCGCATCAGCGCGGAGCGGCTCGCGGAGGCCAGCAGCGCGCTGTCGGCGTGGATCGCGGGGGTGGGCCTCCAGCCGGACGGGACCGAGATCCTGTCGGGAAACGTCGTGGACGAGGCGACGGCGTTCGCGAGCCGGCGCCGCGCCGCGCTGGTCGTGGCCGGCTCTCGCCACGCGTCCACCCTCGAGCGCCTGCTCCTCGCGAGCACCGCGAGCGAGCTCGCCGCGGCGGCGACGCGGCCGGTGGCGATCGTCCCGCCTCCTCGCGCCTGACGCGGCGATCGCCGAGCGCTGTAGACTGCGCCCGTGTTCTTCACCTCTCCGCGCTGGGACCAGGTCGTCTACTGGGCCCTCGACCTCGAGACCGGTGGGCTCGAGCCGCGGAAGGATCCGATCCTCGCCGTCGGGATGGTGGCGGTGCGCGCCGCGCACGTGCAGCTCGGCGAGACGTTCCGCGCGCTGGTGCAGCCGGAGGACGGGACCGTCATCAACCCGGAATCGGTCCGCGCTCACCAGCTCGTCTGGGGCGAGCTGCGCGAGGCGCCGCCGCTCCCGAGCGCGCTGCGCCAGATCGCCGAGCGGCTGGCGGACGCGGTGCTGATCGTCCACCACCGCGCGATCGACGTCGCGTTCCTGCGCGCGGCGTTCGACCGCCACGGCCTGCGGTGGCCGCGTCCGCTCGTCGTCGACACGGTCGACCTGCTCATCGCCGCGGAGCGCCGGCAGCACCTGAAGAACCCGGAGCTGCCGATGGACCGGCCGGTCCTGAACCTCACGCTGGCGCGCCGGAAGTACGGACTCCCCGACTACCAGGCGCACGACGCGCTCACCGACGCGGTCGCGACCGCCGAGCTGTTCCTCGTCCTTCGCAAGGTGGTCGGCGCCCGCACGCTGCGGCAGCTGCGCGCGCGGCGGTGAAGCGGCGTCAGAAGTCGGTCCGGTAGTGGTACTCGGCGTCCTGCTGCCAGGCGCGGATCGCGCGGAACGCCTCCTTCAGGCGCGTCCGCTCCAGCGCGGAGAGGTCCGACAGCGCGACCTTGTTCGAGGGCTCCTCGCCGCGCGAGACGGCGCGGAGCTGCAGCCTCAGTCGCAGGCCGATGAGGAACCGGTAAGCGTCGGACACGAGCGCCCGGTTCTCCTCGGCGAGGTGGCCCGCCCGCACGGCGCTCTCCAGGCGCTCGAGCGTGTTCCGCGCCGAGGCGCCCGCCTCGAGCCCGTAGCAGCGCGCGAGGAACACCACCGGGGAGATCCCGTGCGCCTTCAGGTCGACGACGGACGACGACCCGCGGAGCCGCAGCAGGATCGAGATCGGCGGCCGGAACGCCATCGCCGTCCTCGCGAGGAACCGCAGGAACGCGGGCCTCGTGGCGGCGCTCGCGACGAGCTCCTCGAGCGCAGCGAGCTCGAGGTGCCCGCCGACGCGCCGGAAGTCGAAGAAGATCGCAGCCTGCAGCAGCGCCTGCGGGCTCGGGGAGTCGACCCAGTCGCGGAAGCGGACGACCCACTCGCCGAGCGGTCCGTTCCACTGCCGCGCCATGTAGCCGCCGTGGCACGCGGGGAAGCCGGCCTCCTCGAGATCCGCGTTCACCCGCTCGGCGAGGAGCTGGAACCAGGGCCGGTGGGCGATGCCTTCGTCGGCGAAGACGAGCGCGTTGTCCTGATCCGTGAGCAGCGTCTGCTCCATCCGCCCCTCGGACCCGAAGACGATCCAGGCGAACTGCGCGGGAGCAGCGCCGAGGTCCTGCTCCGCCCAGCCGAGGATCCGGCGCAACAGCGCGTCGTTCAGGCGCGCGACGAACCCGGATATGACGCCGACGTCGAGCCCGCCGGCGAGCATCGCCGCGGTCATCTCGGCGATCCACCCCCCGTATCCGCTGAGCTCCGCGCGCGTGAGCCGCTCGACCCGCCGCAGCACTGCGATGGGCCCCGCGGCGGAGACGCGGAGCAGGTCCGTCGAGGTGAGCACGCCGACGATCTCGCGGTCGCGCGTGACCGGCAGGTGGTGCACGCCGGCGTCGAGCAGCGTCCTCCACGCGTCGTAGAGCGGCGTCGCCGCCTCGACCGTGCGCAGCGGCCGGGTGACGATCCGCGTGAGCGGCGTCGACGGCCCGAGGCGCTCCGCGAGGATGCGGTTCCGGAAGTCACGGTCCGTCACGATGCCGGGCGGATCCGTCCGCACCAGCACCGACGAGACGCGCTCGTCGCGCATCACGACCGCCGCGTCGCCGACCGTCGCGTTCGCGTCCACCCAGATCGGGGCACGGCGCACGAGCTGCCGCACCTCGAGCGAGAGGTCTGCCTGGAACGTCGCGACGGGCGAGTGCTCCAGGCTGCTCTTCAGCCGGCTCCCGAGGGCGGCCGCGAAGTGCCCTGCGAACTGCGCGCTCGCGAGCAGCCGCCGGAAGGCGGCAGCCGGCAGCCGGTACGCGACCAGATCCTCCTCGGCGGTGACGTCGAACGTCGCCTCGCCCGTGATGAGGGACGTGTATCCGAAGATCTCTCCGTCCTCGAGCTCCTGCAGCTCCTGCCCGTCGCGCTCCAGGCGGACGGCGCCCTTGCGGATCACGTACAGGTGCTCGAGCGGCTGGCCCCCCGAACGGACGATCCTGGTGCCCGCCGGGTAGAACGCGACCTCCAGCTCACGCGCCGCGTCGTCGAACAGCGGCCGCGGCAGCGCGTCGAACGGCGGCGTCGCTCGGACGTAGGCGACCGGGTCGATCGCGGCCATGGCGCTGAGATAACACGGCGAGTCAGGGGTCCGCGCGGCGGACCATGGGCCGCGGCGCGGTACTCTCGGTCCGGTCAGGGGTCAGGCCACTCGGTCCGCGGTCCGGTCAGGGGTCAGGCCACTCGGTCCGGTCAGGCCAGATCGACCTGGTAGCGGTACGCCGCCTTCTCCTGCCAGGCGAGGATCGCGCGGAGCGAGTCCTTGAGCCGGTTTCGCTCGATCGCGGAGAGCGCCGAGAGCGACAGGTCGTCCGAAAGGGGCGCTCCGGACGCGAGCTGGCGCAGGTTCCAGCGCAGGCGCAGTTCGAGCAGGAAGCGATACGCGCTCGAGATCGTGGCGGCGACCTGCTCGCCGATGAGCCCGGCTGCGCGCGCCGCCTCGATCCGGTCGAGCGTCGATCGCGCAGGGCAGGCGAGCTCGACCGCGTAGCAGCGCGCCAGCAGCGCGACGGGCAAGATCGCGTCCTTCTTGAGGTTCAGCGACGGCGCGCGGACGCGGACGACGAGCGTCGCGGGCGGGCGGAAGCCGAGCGACGCCTTCGCGAGCATGCGCACCACGTTCCTGCGGTCGTGGGCGTGCGCGAGCAGCGACTCCAGCGGGGCGACCTCGAGCGCGCCCGCGACGCGCCGGAGATCGAAGTAGACGCCGGCGTCGCGCGGGTGCACGTCGAGCGCGTCCTCGATGCCGGCGGTCCACTCGGCGATCGTACCGTGCCACTGCGCCGCCGTGCGGCGGCCGGCGCTGGAGGGGAACCCGGCGGTGGTGAGGTCGTCGTTCACGAGCGCGGCGAGCGCCTCGAACCAGGATCGCGCTCCGGTGGCGGCGTCGTCGTAGACGATCGCGTTCTCCCGATCCGTGAGGAGCGTCTGCTCCATCCGCCCCTCGGCGCCGAACACGATCCAGGCGTAGCGCGCCGGCGGCGGACCGAGGTCCGCCTCCGCCCACGACAGGATCCGCTTCACGAGCGCGTCGTTCAGCCGCGCGACGAAGCCCTGGATGACGGTGACCTCGAGGCCGGCCGCGAGCAGCGCCGAGCTCATCTCCGCGACGTGCTTGCCGTACTCGGGGAGGCTCTTCCTCGACTGGAGGCGCTCGACCCGGCGGAGCACGGCCACCGGACCTCGCGCCGTCACGCGGAGCAGGTCGCTCGACGTGAGCACCGCGGCGATCTCGCGGCCGCGCTGCACGCCGAGGTGATGGACGCCGGCGTCGAGGAGCACCGTCCACGCGTCGTGGACCGGCGTCGTTTCGTCGACCGAGATCACCGCGCGGGTGAGCACGTGCGAGATCGGCGTCTCGGGTCCGAGGCCGGCGGCGAGGACGCGGTTCCGGAAGTCGCGGTCCGTGACGATGCCGGGCGGCTCTCCCCTGACGAGGACCGAGGAGATGCGCTCGCGCCGCATCACCTCGGCGGCGTCGCCCACCGTGACGTCCGGAGCGACCCAGACCGCCGGACGGCGCACGAGCTCCGAGACCGCCACGGACAGGTTCGGCTGGAACGTCGCGACCGGCGAGTGCCGCAGGCTCGACTTCAGCCGCTCGGCGAGCCCGGTGGCGAAGTGGCTCGCGAAGCGCGCGTCCTGCAGCAGCAGGTCGAACGCCGGCCGCGAGATCCGGTACGCGAGCAGATCCTCCTCGACGAGCACGTCGAGCGCCGCCGCGTTCGTGATGAGCGACGTGTAGCCGAACGTCTCGCCCTCCTCGAGCACCTGCACGACCTGCCCGGCGCGCTCGAGGCGGACCGACCCGCGCCGGATGACGTACAGGTGATCGAGCGGCGCGCCTCCCGCCGTCGCGAGCCGTGATCCTGCCGGGTAGAAGCCGATCTCGGCGCTGGCCGACGCCTGCTCGAACAGCGGCAGCGGCAGCGCGTTGAACGGCTCGGTGGCCCGCAGGTACGCGATGGGATCGATCGCGGACACGGCGCGAGCTTACGACAGCCGCCGGCGCGCGACGCTCACCAGGCCGCCTTCGACGCGGCCGCAGCCCGCCCCGGCGTCGCCTCCTTCGGGTACCGCAGGCTCGCGACCATGTCCTGCACCTCCTGAGGCGGCGCCTTCGTCACGAGCGACACGACCGACGTCACGGCGAAGTTCACGAGCATCCCGATCGTCCCGATGCCCTCCGGCGAGATTCCCCACCACCAGTGCTCGAGGGTGTTCGCCGCGGGGTTCACGAACTTGAAGTAGACGATGTACGCGGCCGTGAACCCGATCCCGCAGAGCATCCCGGCCATCGCGCCTTCCTTGGTGGCCCGCTTCCAGAAGACGCCCATGACGAGGACCGGGAAGAACGACGACGCGGCGAGGCCGAACGCGAGGGCGACGACCTCCGCGACGAACCCCGGCGGATTGATGCCGAAGTAGCCGGAGACGAGGACCGCGGCGCCGGCCGACAGGCGCGCCCAGAAGAGCTCCTGCTTCTCGGTCATGCGCGGGGTCAGCACGCCCTTCATGAGATCGTGCGAGATCGCGGCCGAGATGACGAGCAGGAGCCCAGCCGCCGTCGAGAGCGCGGCCGCGAGCCCGCCGGCGGCCACCAGCGCGACGACCCACGCCGGCAGCCTCGCGATCTCCGGGCTCGCCAGCACCACGATGTCGCGATCGACCGCGACCTCGTTGACCTCGCGGTTCGCGGAGTACGTCATGACGCCGTCGCCGTTCTTGTCGTCGAACGCGACGAGCCTCGTCCGCTCCCAGTTCTTGAACCAGCTGGGCGCGTCGGCGTACCGCGTGCCGTTCACCGACTTGATGAAGTTCGTCCGCGCGAACGCCGCGACGGCGGGCGCGGTCGTGTACAGGATCGCGATGAAGAGGAGCGCCCAGCCGGCCGAGGAGCGGGCGTCGCGGATCTTCGGGACGGTGAAGAAGCGGATGATGATGTGCGGCAGCCCCGCGGTGCCGACCATCATGCAGAGGGTGATCGCGAAGACGTCCGCGGTGTAGCCGGGGCGCCCCGCCGTGTACCTCGGGAAGCCGAGATCGACGGTGATCTGATCGAGCACGCGGAGCAGGTGCGTCCCTGGCGGCGCTCCGAGCAGCCTCGCGCCCTCGCTCGAGAGGCTCGAGCCGAACCCGAGCTGCGGGATCGCCGTGTCGGTCAGCATCATCGAGATGAAGATGGCCGGCACCATGTAGGCGAAGATGAGCACGCAGTACTGCGCGACCTGCGTGTACGTGATGCCCTTCATGCCGCCGAGCGTGGCGTAGAAGAACACCAGGATCATCCCGATGACGACGCCCTGATCGATGGACGTCTCGAGGAACCGGGAGAACACGATCCCGACGCCCCGCATCTGCCCGGCGACGTAGGTGAAGGAGATGAAGATCGCGCACGTGAGGGCGACGACGCGCGCGGCGCTCGAGTAGTAGCGATCGCCGACGAACTGCGGGACGGTGTACTTGCCGTACTTGCGGAGGTACGGCGCGAGCAGGATCGCGAGGAGCGTGTACCCGCCCGTCCAGCCCATGAGGTACTGAGAGCCGTCGCGACCCATGAACGAGATGAGGCCCGCCATCGAGATGAAGGACGCGGCCGACATCCAGTCGGCGCCCGTCGCCATCCCGTTCAGCACCGGATGGATCGACTTCTCCGCGACGTAGAAGTCGCCCGTCGTCTTCGCCTTGGCCCAGAACGCGATGGCGATGTAGAGCGCGAACGAGGCTCCGACGATGATCCAGGTCCACCCCACGATTCCCATGGCTCGCTCGAGCTGCGCGCTAGCGCTCGTACACCCCGTACTTCCGATCGAGCCTGTTCATGAGCGCGACGTAGGCGACGATCTCGAGGACGAAGATCACGATCGAGCCCTGGTTCGCGAACCAGAAGCCGAGCGGGAACCCGCCGATCCGCACCGCGTCGAGCGCGTCGGCGAAGAGGATCGACGCGCCGTACGACACGGCGGCCCAGACGGCGAGCAGGGAGACGATGTAGCGCACGTTTCGCCGCCAGTACGCAGCCTGCTGTTCGGGCGTCATCGCCGGGCCTCC
>DASSQI010000204.1:0-9333 GCA_035702585.1 Anaeromyxobacteraceae bacterium | reverse complement strand
AGGGCCGGCGAGCTGCACGCGCAAGCATGCGTCCTTATTACCACCGATCCTTCGACACGACCAAGGACTGTCCCGTCCCATGTCCGCTAGCGTGTCCGTTGCCGATCGACCGCCTCCCGATGCGCCCCGCGGGCTGTGGGCGCGCGCGGCGCGCGCTTCAGCACTCGCGTGTGATCGGCGAACGACCTGTGTAGCTCTGCTGGCGGCGATGACGAGGGCAGAGATCACCGCCGGCTCGCGCGGGTCGGCGTCCGACCTGACGTCCCTCCTACCAGTCGCCCCTCTGCTGCACCGCATCGCGTCACGCGCGAAAGAATCGCGATCGGAATTGACAGAAATAATTGTTTGCACCCGGACGGCGGAGGCTTCGCGGTACCCGCACGAAGTGGGATTTCTCGACGCAGCGCGGCATCCGCGCGTGAGCGAACGCATACGGCTCAATTGAGCCGATTCACAAGTCGCGACAATCCACCTCAAAGCCCAAGAGGAATCCGGTCAATCGTGACAATGGTCATGGGACCGCCCGGTCCGCGTAGGGCATGTGGATGCCCCATGGGCCGCCTCGACACCGAAAACCTCGACATGATCCTCTCCACGCTCCGCGAGTACGCGGCGCGTGAGCTCCCCGACCAGAAGCTGCTGGAGCTCGACCGCGAGAACGAGTTCCCGGAGCAGGTCCATCGCGATCTGTACAGCGACGTCGGCTTGCACCTGCTCTTCATCCCCGAGGAGTTCGGCGGGATGGGCGGCGGCGCGTACGACATCTACCGCGTGTCGGAGGTCATGGCGCGCATCGATCTCGGCATCGCGACCGGCGTCCTCGCGACGTTCCTCGGCTCCGATCCGATCACGGTCGGCGGCACGCCCGAGCAGCAGAAGAAGTGGATGGGCCGCATCGCCGAGGAAGGCCTCCTCGTCGCGTACGGCGCGACCGAGCCGCACGCCGGCAGCGATCTCACGTCGCTCCGCACCAGCGCGACGCCGATCGTCCACGAGGGGAAGTCCTGCTACGCGCTGAACGGCGAGAAGCAGTGGATCTCGAATGGCGGCGTCGCGTCGATGTGGACCATCCTCGCGAACGCGCCGAAGGGCGCGTCGTGGTTCGTCGTGGAGAAGGGCACGCCGGGGCTCACTCCCGGCAAGCACGAGGACAAGCACGGCATCCGCGCGAGCAACACGACGCCGATCTCGCTCGAGAACGTCATCGTCCCCGCCGAGAACCTCGTCGGCGGCGTCGAGGGCCAGGGCCTGAGCCAGGCGCAGGCGGTCTTCGGCTACACGCGCCTCATGGTCGCGAGCTTCGGCCTCGGCGGCGGCTGGAGCGCGCTCGAGCGCGCGATCCGATACGCGCAGCAGCGCACCGTCGGCGGCGGCCCGCTGATCCTGAAGCAGGGGTTCACGCACAAGCTGCTCGTCCCGAACGCCGTCCGGCTCGAGGCCGCTCGCGCGTACATCGAGTGGACCGCCGACCGTATCGACGGCGGCGAGCCGGACCTCGCGACCGAGGGCGCGATCTCGAAGCTCCTCGCGACGGAGGCCGGGAACCGCGCCGCCGAGGACGCGATCCAGTCGCACGGCGGCAACGGCTACACGCGCGAGTACATGGTCGAGAAGGTGAAGCGCGACGTGCGCATCACCACGATCTACGAGGGCACGTCGGAGATCCTCGAGCTCACGACGGCTCGAGACCGCTGGCAGCTGCACCTCAAGTCGCGCGGCGCCTACTATCTCGACTGGGCGAAGCGCCTGGACGCGCTCCACGCCGAGCGCAAGGACGTCGGTGCGAACAACGCGGCCGTCGCGCTGCGCGCGCTCGCCGGCGTCGTCGAGCGCTACCGCATCGACAAGCTCACGCGGCACCAGCACGTGCTCTTCCGGCTCGGCGACCTCGTCGCGCAGGCGGAGGGCGCGGCCGTGTTCGCGGAGCGCGCGGCGAAGACGCCGACGAGGGCCATTCCGCTGCCGCCGGCGACGGAGTGCGCGATGTCGCGCGTCTTCGCGCGCGAGGCGGCGGCGCGCGTCGCCTTCGAGGGCGCGCGCTGGGCGATGGCCGCCGGACAGACCGATCCGAGCTTCCTCGCGTCGATGGACTGGAACCAGGTCCTCGCCGGGCAGGCGGGCGGCATCGAGGACATGGACGTCATCGCGGGGAGCCTGGCCGAGACGTTCCCGGCCTGAGCCATCGAAGCGCAGGGCCCGGCGCGAGCCGGGCCCGAACTCGTGCCGCACGCTTCGGCGCGGCGGCGCGCAACTGGGGGAGTTCGGTCATGTCGGACCGCGAAGCGCGAGCCGTTGCCGTCGTCGGACTCGGGGCATTGCTCCCGGACGCTCCCGACGCCGCGTCGTTCTGGAAGAACGTATGCGAGCGCCGGTACTCGATCACCGACGTGCCGCCCGACCGCTGGAACGTCGACGAGTACTACGACCCGGATCCGTCGGCCCTCGAGAAGACCTACAGCAAGATCGGCGCGTGGGTCCGCGGCTATTCGTTCGACTGGCACCGCTACAAGGTGCCGCCGAAGGTCGCCGCCGCGATGGACCCCGGCCAGCAGTGGGCCGTCACGATCGCCGCGCAGGCGCTCACCGACTTCGGCTATCCGGAGCGCAAGCTCGACCTCGAGCGCACCGGCGTCGTGCTCGGCGCCGCGATGGGCGGCGAGCTTCACTACATGACCAATCTGCGCGTGGCCTTCCCCGAGTTCCGCCGGGCGCTCGAGGGCGTCGACGCGTTCTCGCACCTGCCGTCCGACGTCCGCCGCGAGATCGTCGCGCGGTGGCAGGAGGAGGTCCGCAAGAAGCTGCCGCCGATCACCGAGGACTCGATGCCCGGCGAGTTGCCGAACATCATCTCGGGACGCGTCGCGAACATCCTGAACCTCCGCGGGCCGAGCTTCATCACCGACGCCGCCTGCGCGTCGAGCCTCGCCGCGGTCGACGCGGCGACGGACCTCCTCGTCGACGGCCACTGCGACGCGATCATCACCGGCGGCGTCGACCGCAACATGGGCGCGTCGACGTTCGTGAAGTTCTGCAAGATCGGCGCGCTCAGCGCGACCGGCACGCGCCCCTTCGGCGACGGCGCCGACGGGTTCGTCATGGGCGAGGGCGCAGCCGCGTTCCTGCTGAAGCGCCTCGCCGACGCCGAGCGCGACGGCGACAAGATCTACGCGGTCATCCGCGGCGTCGGCGCCTCGAGCGACGGCAAGGGCAAGGCCATCACCGCGCCGAACCCGCTGGGCCAGAAGCTCGCGGTGAAGCGCGCGTGGGAGCACGCCGGGCTCGATCCGGCGACGGCCGGCATGGTCGAGGCCCACGGCACGAGCACGAAGGTCGGCGACGTCGTCGAGGTGGAGAGCCTCGGCGAGTGCTTCGCCAGCGCCGGTCGAGGCAAGATCGCGCTCGGCTCGGTGAAGAGCAACATCGGCCACCTCAAGGCCGGCGCCGGCGCGGCCGGGCTCCTCAAGACGGTCCTGTCGCTCCACCACGAGCTCTTGCCGCCGACGCTCAACTCCGAGCGGCCGAACCCCGGCATCGACTTCTCGGCGAGCCCGTTCACGCTCAACCACGAGCTGCGCGAGTGGAAGCGCACGAACGGGACGCCGCGCCGCGCCGGCGTGTCGGCGTACGGCTTCGGCGGCACGAACTTCCACGTGGCGGTGGAGGAGCACGTCCCGGGGCTGCTCACGCGCACGAAGGAGACGATCACGGTGCCGGCGGCGATGCCCGTCGCCAGCCGCGGCATCGCGACCGCGTCGCCCGCCGGCGCCACGCCGAAGGCGCCGTTCCGCGGGATCCTCGCGCTCGGCGCAGCCTCGGCGGAGCAGCTGCGCACGCGGCTCGACGGCGAGCTCGCCCGCGCGAAGGCCGGTACGGTTCCTCCGATCGCTCCGCCGTCGGCGGCGGATCTCGGCGCCCGCGAGCGCATCGTCCTGGACTTCGAGAGCGGCCCCGACCTGGTCGACAAGCTCCAGCGCGCGAAGCGCGCGCTCGAGACCGACGCGCCGATGGCCTGGAAGGCGCTCACGAACCAGGGCGTCTTCCGCGGCTCCGGCGCTCCCGCCGGCAAGGTCGCGTTCCTCTTCCCCGGCCAGGGGAGCCAGTTCGTGAACATGGGGCGCGCGCTCTACGACCGCGAGCCGGTCGTGCGGGCGGTGTTCGACGAGGCCGACGCGGTCCTCGCGCCGATCCTCGGGAGGCCCCTCACCTCCTTCCTCTTCGCCGATCCGAGCGACGCCGCGGCGACGGCGCGCGCCGAGGAGGAGCTGCGTCAGACCGCGATCACCCAGCCGGCGGTGCTGACCGTCGACAACGCGCTTCGGGCGCTGCTCGCCGAGTACGGGATGCGGCCCGACTACGTCATGGGCCACTCGCTCGGAGAGTACGGCGCGCTCGTCGCCGCCGAGGCGATGCCGTTCGCGGACGCGCTCGAGGCGTCCGCGGCGCGCGGCCGCGAGATGACGCGGGTGAGCCTCGCCGACAACGGCTGGATGGCGGCGGTCATGGGCCCGCTCGAGATCGTCCAGAAGACGCTCGCCTCGATCGACGGCTACGTCGTGACGGCGAACATCAACAGCCAGAACCAGGCCGTCATCGGCGGCGAGACCGAGGCCGTGAAGCGCGCGATGGAGGCGCTCGCGGCGCAGGGCATCGAGACCGTGCGGCTGCCGGTGAGCCACGCGTTCCACACCCGGATCGTCGCCCCCGCCGCGGAGCCGCTCGGCAGGGTCCTCGACCGGCTCCGCATCTCGTCGCCGAAGCTGCCGGTCGTGACGAACGTGACCGGCGAGCTCTACCCGACGAGTCGCCAGGAGGTCCGCGACACGCTCGTCAGCCAGATCGCGTCGCCCGTCCAGTGGGTGCGTGGGCTCGAGACGCTCTGGCGCGAGGGCGTGCGGACGTTCGTCGAGGTGGGTCCGAAGAAGGTGCTGAAGGGGCTCGTCGACGACGTCCTCGGCAAGCGCGAGGGCCTCGCGTCGCTGTTCACGAACCACCCCAAGCTCGGCGAGCTCGCCTCGTTCAACCAGGCGCTCTGCGGACTCTACGCCGCCGGCTGCGGCGTGCCCGCCACCATCGAGCAACCCGCAGCTGCAGCAATCACTGCCGCCCCGAACGACGGCACTCCGGAGACCGACGTGTCGACCAAATCTCTCGAAGAGCTCGCGCAGGTCCTCGCCCGCACGTTCGCAGGCATGTCGTCGGCCGCGACGCGCGGCTCCGCAGACGGCGTCTACGACCGGAACGCGGCGCCGGCTGGGTCGGTCGTCATCAGCGGCTGCGGGCTGGGGCTCCCGGGCGAGCGGCCGGTGATGGACCCCGAGAACGTCGACCGGATCCTCCGCGGCGAGCAGCTCATCGACCTCGTACCGGCGCGCTTCCGCGAGCTCATGGCGAAGAAGAACGTGACCCGCGTCGTGAAGACCGCCGAGGGCGACGGCCGCTTCGAGACGATCACCGATTCCGCCGACGTCATCAAGCTCGCCGCGCGGCCGGGGCCGTTCGACCTGGCCGCGGAGTACGGCGTGCCGGCAAAGCTCGTCGAGGCGCTCGACACGACGACGCAGCTCGCGATCGCGGTCGGTATCGACGCGCTCCGCGAGGCCGGCATCCCGCTCGTCCAGACCTGGCGCCGCACGTCGAAGGGGACCTTCCTCCCCGACCGATGGATGCTGCCGGAGTCCATGCGCGAGGAGACGGGCGTCATCTTCTGCTCTGCGTTCCCCGGGCTCGACCGCTTCGCCGACGAGCTGCGTCGCTACTACGAGTACGATTCGCGGCGCACGCGGCGCGAGGCGCTCGACGAGGTCCGCCGCCAGACGGACGACCCGTACGCGCTTCGCGAGGTGAGCCGCCAGATCGCGCAGCTCGACGAGGAGCTGACGCGCGAGCCGTACGCCTTCGACCGGCGCTTCCTCCTGCGCGTGCTGCCGATGGGCCACAGCCAGTTCGCCGAGTACATCGGCGCGCACGGGCCGAACGCGCTCGCGAACGCCGCCTGCGCGAGCACGGCGCACTCGGTCGCGATGGCCGAGGACTGGATCCGCACCGGCCGCTGCCGTCGCGTCGTCGTCATCGCGGCCGACAACGTCACGAGCGACAGCCTCATGGAGTGGATGGGCGCGGGCTTCCTCGCCGCCGGCGCGGCGGCGACGGACGACAAGGTGGAGGACGCCGCCCTGCCGTTCGATCGCCGGCGCCACGGGATGATCGTGGGGATGGGCGCCGCTGCGCTCGTGGTCGAGAGCCAGGACGCCGTCGAGGAGCGCGGCATGCGCGGCATCGTCGAGCTCCTCTCGAGCGAGACGCGCAACAGCGCCTTCCACGCGACCCGGCTCGACGTCGACCACGTGTCGAGTGTCGTCGAGAGCCTCGTCCGCTCCGCCGAGCGGCGGTTCGGGATCGACCGGCGCGCGATGGCGCCCGAGACCGTGTTCGTCTCGCACGAGACCTACACGCCCGCTCGCGGCGGCAGCGCGTCGGCCGAGGTCGCGGCGCTCCGTCGCGTGTTCGGCGGCGCCGCGAACGACGTCGTCATCTCGAACACGAAGGGCCTGAGCGGCCACACCATGGGCGCGGGCGTGGAGGACGTCCTCGCGGTGAAGATGCTCGAGCGAGGCATCGTCCCGCCCATCGCGAACTTCAAGGAGCCCGATCCCGAGCTCGGCATCCTGAACCTCAGCCGCGGCGGCCGTTACCCGGTGAACTACGCGATCCACCTCGCCGCCGGGTTCGGCTCGCAGATCGCCCTCACGCTGACCCGCCGCATCGCCGGCGGCGCCGAGCGCGTCGAGCGGCCCGACGTCCATCGCCGCTGGCTCGACGCGGTCACCGGCATCGACAACGCGGCGATCGAGGTCGTGAACCGCACGCTCCGCGTCGCGTCGAGCGGCGCGCCTTCGCGCGCCCCGCAGCCCGCGTCGTGGCAGTGGGGTACCGGTCCCACCCGCCGCGCTCCGGCGCCTTCGCCGTTCGCCTACCCTGCCGTCGCCGCGCCGGTGCCGGCGTTCGTGACGGCTCAGCCTGCGCCCACGGCCCGGCCCGTGCTCGACGCCGCGCCGCGCGCAACCGCACCAGCACCGGCGGCGGTCGCCGCACCTGCGCCGAAGGGAGTCCCTGCTCCCGCGCAGAGCGCCCCGCCGCCGGCTGCTGCGTCTCGCCCGCCAACAGCTCCGCCGGAACCCGCCGCGCCCGCCCCGGCGGTCGCCGCCGCCACCACTGCTGCGCCGGCGCCCGCGTCCGTGGCCGATCCGGTCGTCGAGCGCGTCGTGGCCATCGTCTCGCAGAAGACCGGCTACCCGCCCGATCTCCTCGACATGGACCTCGACCTCGAGGCCGACCTCGGCGTCGACACCGTGAAGCAGGCGGAGACATTCGCGGCGGTGCGCGAGGAGTGGTCGATCGCGCGCGTCGAGAACCTGCGCCTCCGCGACTTTCCGACGCTCCGCCACGTCGTCGGCTTCGTGCGCCAGCACCGGCCCGATCTCGCGCCGCCAGCCGCGGCGCCCGCCCAGGCGGCGTCGGCACCTGTCGCTTCCACCCCTATGCCGGCGGCCGCGCAGGTCGCGGCACCCGCGGCGGCGTCGAGCGCTGCCCCGGCGCCGGCGCCACTTGCCACCGTCGCTGACCCGGTCGTCGCCCGCGTCGTCGCGATCGTCTCCGACAAGACCGGCTACCCGCCCGACCTCCTCGACATGGACCTCGACCTCGAGGCCGACCTCGGCGTCGACACCGTGAAGCAGGCCGAGACCTTCGCCGCCGTCCGCGAGGAGTGGTCCATCCCGCGCGTCGAGAACCTGCGCCTCCGCGACTTCCCGACGCTCCGCCACGTGGTGGGGTTCGTGCGCCAGCACCGGCCCGACCTCGCGGTTCCCGCGGCTGCACCGGCCATCCCGCACGCTCAGCCCGCGCCGGAAGCCCCCCCGGCCGCGATCGCGGCGCCGAGCGCGACGGCTCCTGCCACGACCGCAACGGCAGCAGCACCCGAGCCGTACCCACTCACCAGCGCCGACCAGGCTCCGCGGCGCGTCGCCACTCCGGTGCTCCGGCCGCCGCTCGACCTCTGCAAGCCCACCGGCGTGAAGCTCGGCGCCGGCGTGCGCGTCGTCGTCGCGCGCCGCGCCGCCGAGAGCGTGCTCGCGCAGAAGCTCGCGGACCTGGGCGCGACCGTGCTCGAGCTCGACCCGCGTCAGCCGCCCGAGGAGCTCGAGAAGGCGCTCCGCGCCTGGCTCGCCGACGGTCCCATCCACGGCATCTTCTGGATGCCGTCCGTCGACCCCGAGTCCCGCCTCGACGACATGTCGCTCGAGGTCTTCCGCGAGCGGACCCGCGTCGTCGTGAAGAACCTCGCGTCCACGATGCGCGTCCTCTACGAGAGCATCGGCGCTCCCGGCACGTTCCTCGTCGCCGCGACGCGGCTCGGCGGGCTCTTCGGGCTCGGCGACGAAGGCACCGACGCGCCTATCGGCGGGGCCGTCCAGGGCTTCGTCAAGGCGTACAAGCGCGAGCGCCGCGACGCCCTCGTGAAGGTCGTCGACTTCGCGACGGACGCCACCGACGCCGAGATCGCCGACGCGCTCGTCGACGAGGCGCTCACCGATCCCGGCGTCGTCGAGATCGGCCGGCGCTCGGGGCTGCGCTGGTCGATCGGCCTCGACGTGAGGCCCGTCACGCCCTCCGAGGCGGTCCACCTCGACGGGCGCAGCGTCTTCGTCGTGACCGGCGCCGCCGGCGGTATCACGAGCGCGATCGTCGCGGACCTCGCCGCGGCGACGAAGGGCACGTTCCACCTGCTCGACCTCGTCGCACCGCCGGCCGCGGACGACCCGCACGTCGCCCTCTTCCGCCAGGGCCGCGAGCGGCTCAAGGAGGCGCTCATCGCCGAGTCGAAGGCCCGCGGCGAGAAGCCGACGCCGGTCGCCATCGACCGCCAGCTCATGGCGATCGAGCGCCAGGAGGCGGCGCTGCGCGCGCTCACGAGCGTGCAGGCCGCGGGTGGCACCGCCCACTGGCACGCCGTGAACCTGCTCGACGACGCGTCGGTCCGCGCCGCCGTGGACGAGATCCGCAGGGTGAGCGGGCGCATCGACGCGCTCGTCCACGCGGGCGGCATCGAGATCAGCCGCGCGCTGCCGGACAAGCCCGACGACGAGTTCGCGCGGGTGTTCGACATCAAGGCGAACGGCTTCTTCTCGCTGCTCCGCGCGGCGCACGACATGCCGCTCGGCGCGACCGTCGTCTTCAGCTCGGTCGCGGGCCGGTTCGGCAACAGCGGGCAGACCGACTACAGCGCGGCGAACGCGCTCCTCTGCGCGATGTCGCGCGGGCTGCGCCGCTCGC
>DASSQI010000203.1:0-3181 GCA_035702585.1 Anaeromyxobacteraceae bacterium | reverse complement strand
CCCGCAGAAGGTGAACGGGGAGCTGCGCAGGCTGAAGCGGCGCCACGGCGCGCCGCAGCTCGCGCTGGCCGATCGGGTCCCGGCGGTGCGACGCGCCGGGCGCGCCGAGGACGGCGCGGGCGCCCCGGCGGCGGCCCCGGCCGTCGAGCGCTAGAACCGCGGCGTGCGGGTCACCGAGATCTTCTTCAGCATCCAGGGCGAGGGTACGCGCGCGGGCCTGCCGTGCGTCTTCGTGCGCTTCACCGGCTGTGACCTTCGCTGCGTTTACTGCGACACCGCCTACGCGTTCCACGGCGGCGCCGACATGACGCGCGAGCAGATCGTGGCGGAGGTGGCGCGCCACCCGAGCCGCTTCGTGCTCCTGACGGGCGGCGAGCCGGTGCTGCAGAAGGAGCTGCCGCAGCTCGCGGCCGACCTCCTCGCCCGCGGCTACGAGGTCGCCGTCGAGACGCACGGACAGCGTCCTCTCGACCAGCTCCCGCGAGAGGTGATCCGCGTCGTCGACGTCAAGACCCCCGACTCGGGCGAGGTGACGACCGACTTCGCCTACCTCGACGCGCTCGAGCCGCACGACGAGGTGAAATTCGTCGTCGGGTCGGAGGCGGACTGGCGCTGGTCGCTCGACGTCATCCGGCGCCACGAGCTGGGCCGCCGGGTGGCGGTGCTGGTGAGCCCGGTGTGGGGCCGCGTGGAGCCGCGCGACCTCGCCCGCTGGGTGCTCGAGAGCGGCGAGCAGGCCCGGCTGAACCTCCAGCTCCACAAGATCATCTGGGGCGCCGACACGCGCGGGGTGTGACGGCCGCGGTGATCGCACCCGCGAACGCCCCGGTGATCGCACCGCGAACCCGCCGGGGCGCCGTCTCGCGAGCGTCCCGCGCGTCCGGCCGCAACCTTGACCCCGCTCCGGCGCGGGGCTACGACCGAGCGGATGTTCCGGCCCGAACCGCGCATCGCGTTCTTGCCCGCCCTGCGGGAGCAGGTGAGCGCGTTGCTGGAGAGCATCAACCAGCCGCAGATCCAGATCCCCGGTCGCGCGGCCCAGGCTGCCATCGGCCACCTCTGCGGCGTCCGGAACGGGAACGGCACGTCCTCCGTGTACGTCTCGCTCCACCTGCCCGCGACCGGCGAGAACGTCGTCTACGTGCACGAGCCGCACGACCTCGACCCGGCCGCGTACGCCGAGGCGGAGCGCGACGGCCTCGCCTTCCTCGAGTCGATGGGCTTCATGCTCGACGATCTCCAGTTCGAGAACCTCGCGCCGGACGCGCAGGCCGAGACGCTGCGGCGCGTGCCGCTGTTCGCCGCGCCCGCCGCCGCTCCCAGCGCCTCCACGCCGCCGCCGAAGGAGCCGTCCGCGATGGCGCGCCTCCTGTCGAACCTGTGACCCCATGTCCATTCGAGCCGCCGCCGCCGCCGCCGCGTTCGCATTGCTCGCCGTCTCGTGCTCGAGCGCCCCGAGCGCGAAGGAGCGCGAGCGCGCGGAGATCCACTACAACCTCGGCGTCGAGGCGCTGCGCGCGAACCGGCTGCAGGAGGCGCTGAAGGAGTTCGACGAGGCGCTCTCCGGCGACGAGGCCTTCGCCGACGCGCACCTCGGCCGCGGCCTCGTGCTCGAGTACGGCTACTCGCGCCTCGACGACGCCGAGAAGGAGTACCGGCGCGCGATCGAGCTCCGCCCGAGCTACTCCGAGGCGCACAACAACCTCGGCCAGCTGCTCGCGAAGCGCGGCCGCCTGCCGGAGGCGGTCGCCGAGTTCGACGCCGCGCTCGAGAACATGCTCTACAAGGAGCCGTACGTCGCGCGCTGCAACAAGGGCGAGGCGCTGAACCGGCTCGGCCGCCGCGACGAGGGCGTCGCCGAGCTGAAGCTCTGCCTCCAGTCGAACCCGAGCTACTGCTTCGGCTATCGCACGCTGGGCCTCGTCCGCATGGACGAGGGGAACGGCGCCGCGGCGGTCGACGCGTTCGAGAAGTACTCGCAGCACTGCCCGCAGTCCGCCGACGCGTGGCTGCAGCTCGGCCTCGCGAACCTGCGGGCGGGCAACGCGCAGAAGGCCCGCGACGCGTTCGAGAAGTGCGAGAGCGCCGGCAAGCTGGGCGACGTCGCCGACGAGTGCCGGCGTCGCCGGGCGGTGCTGCAGTGAGGCGAGTCGCCGTGGTCGCGCCCGACGGCGCTCCGGGGACGATGGGCGGCGCCGACGCGGCGCCGGACGGTGCCGCAGTGACGGAGGTCCTCGTGAGCGACGCGGCGGAGCCGGTCCCCAGCGCGGCGGAGTTCGGGCGCTGGCTGCGGCAGGAGCGGGAGCTTCGCGGGCTGTCCCTGGACGAGGTCGCCCGGCTGACGCGGCTCACTGCGACCGTGGTCGAGGGGCTCGAGTCCGGTGAGCCGACGCGCATGCCGCCGCACGGGTACATCTACGGATACCTGCGGACCTACGCGGGCGCGGTCGGGCTCGACGCCGACGACGTGGTGCTGCGCTGGCAGGAGGTCGAGGCGACGGAGCCCGCGTCCCCGCAGGCGCGGCCCGGCACCAACTGGCGGCCGGTGCTCATCGGGCTCGGCATCGCGCTGGCGATGGCGGTCGGGGTGCTGCTCGCGCGCTGATCCGGGCGCGAACGCGCGGCGATGTCGGGCAGGGCGAAGCTCACCGCGGTCGTGCTCCGGTCCGTCGACTACGGCGAGTCGGACCGCATCCTCACGCTCCTCACCGAGGCGCGCGGCAAGATCTCCGCGTTCGCGCGCAGCGCGCGGGCCTCGAAGCGGCGCTTCGGCGGCGCGCTCGAGGTGTTCACGATCGTCGACGCCGAGCTGAAGGAGCGCACCGGCTCGGACCTCTGGACGCTGGAGTCGGTCGCGGTGCGACGCGCGTTCGGCGCCATCCGCCAGGACCTCACCCGCATCGCCTGCGCCGGGTACGCGTGCGAGCTCGCGCGCGAGCTGGTCCGCGAGGGCGAGGCGCAGCCGGAGCTGTTCGCCGTGCTCGTGACGTACCTCGAGCGGCTCGAGGCGAAGCCAGCCGAGCCGACGGGACTCCGCGCGTTCGAGCTCCGCGCGCTGCAGGCGGCCGGAGTCCTGCCGCGCCTCGACGCCTGCGTGCGCTGCGGCGGCGCGCTCACGGCCGCGCGGCTGCGGTTCGATCCGGGAGAGGGCGGGGTGCTCTGCGGCGACTGCGGGCCGGCG
>DASSQI010000202.1:0-26632 GCA_035702585.1 Anaeromyxobacteraceae bacterium | reverse complement strand
TTCAACGCGCCGCTCGCCCACGGCGCAGGCCGCTGGTTCGACGCGTTCGGCGCGCTCGCGCTCGGGCGGACGCACGCGCTGTACGAAGGCCAGCTCGCGATGGCGCTCGAGGCGGCCGCCGATCCCGCCGAGCGCACGCCCTACCCGTACGACCTGGCCGAGGATCCGGCCGCGCGCCCGCGCTGGCAGGTGGATCCGAGGCCGGCCGTCCGCGCCGCCGTGGCCGACCTCCTCGCAGGGAGGCCGGCCGGCATCGTCGCGGCGCGCTTCCACGTCACCCTCGCCGAAGCCGCCCATGCGCTCGTCGATGCCGTCGCGCCCTCGCTCGGCCGCCTGCCGGTCGTGCTGACGGGCGGGTGCTTCCAGAACGCGCTGCTCGCCGCAGAGGCGGCGCGACGGATCGAGGGCTCAAACGAGGTATACCTGCATGGCTCCATCCCACCCGGGGACGGCGGCCTCGCGCTCGGTCAGGCGCTCGTCGCCGCTCGGAGCGCGTGACGGTCGGAGGTCGTGCAAATGTGTCTTGGTGTTCCCGGTAAGGTCCTGGCGATCAGCGGCCTCGAGGCGACGGTCGACTTCTTCGGCGTGAGGAAGACGCTCCGCCTCGACATCGTCGACGAGCCCGTCGCGGTCGGCGACTACGTGCTGAACCACGTCGGCTACGCGATTCGCCGCATCCCGCCGGACGAGGTGCAGGACACGCTCGCGCTGTTCGAGCAGGTGCTGCAGGACGCGGGCGCCGGCGACCTCATGGCGGCCGACGTCCGCGCCGAGATGGCGGCGGGCAAGGAGACGAAGTGATGCCGGCGCCCACCGACGCGGCGTACGAGCTGAAGTTCCGCGACCCCGCGAAGGCGCGCGCGCTCGCCGAGGCGCTCGCGCGCGAGGTGAAGGCGATCGGGCGAGATCCGATCAACGTCATGCACGTGTGCGGGTCGCACGAGCAGGCCATCGCGCGCTTCGGCCTCCGCGCCGCGTTCCCGCGAGAGCTCGCGGTCATCATGGGCCCGGGCTGCCCGGTGTGCGTCACCGACACGCCGGAGGTCGACGAGGCGGTCGCGCTCGCCGCGACCGGCGCGCGCGTCTGCACGTACGGCGACATGCTGAAGCTGCCCGGCACCGCGAAGTCGCTGGGCGACGTGCAGGGCGAGGGCGGCAAGGTCGAGGTCGTGTACTCGGTCGCGCAGGCGGTCGAGATCGCCGAGCGCCACCCGCTCGAGGAGGTCGTCTTCTTCGGCTCGGGCTTCGAGACGACCGCCGTCGCGACCGCCGCGGTGATCCTCGCCGGCGTCCCGAAGAACTTCTCCGTCCTCTCGGCGCACAAGTGGGTCCCCGCCGCGATGGAGGTCGTCGCCTCGCTCGAGGAGACGAACATCGAGGGCTACATCGCGGCCGGCCACGCGGCGATCATCACCGGCTGGGAGATCTTCGAGCCGTTCGCGAGGAAGGCCCGGGCCCCGGTCGTCGTCGCCGGGTTCGAGCCGCTCGACGTGCTCGCGGCGCTGGTGAAGCTCGTGGAGCTCATCAAGGACGGCCGCCACGAGGTCGCGAACATGTACCCGCGCTGCGTCACGCGCGAGGGGAACAAGCCTGCCCAGGAGAAGCTCTGGAAGGTGTTCGAGACGAAGAGCGGCGACTGGCGCGGCATCGCGCGCGTGCCGTCCGGGAACCTCGACCTCCGCCCCGAGTTCGCGCACGTCGACGCGCGGAAGCGCTTCCGCATCGACACCGCCATCGTCGGCGGCAAGACCGAGAACGTGCTCGCCGCGCAGTGCATCTGCGGGGCGATCATGAGCGGCCTCAAGCAGCCTCACGACTGCAGCCTCTTCGGCACCCAGTGCAAGCCCGACTCGCCGGTGGGCGCCTGCATGGTGTCGTCGGAGGGCTCGTGCCGCATCTGGTACCAGTACGGCGGCGTTCCGGACCTGAGGGAGGTCGGATAGATGTCGAGCACGGACAGGGTCGGGATGAAGCACGGCGCGGGTGGGCGCGCGATGCGCGCGCTCATCGAGGACGTCTTCCTCTCGCTCGGCGGCCCGGTGGACGGCGTCGGGCTCTCGGCGATGGACGACGGCGCCGCGATCCGCGTCGGCGACCAGTGGCTCGTCGTCACGACCGACTCGCACGTGGTGCTGCCGCGCTTCTTCCCGGGCGGCGACATCGGGCGGCTGTCGGTGTGCGGCACGGTGAACGACCTCGCGATGATGGGCGCGACCGAGCCGCTGGGGCTCACGTGCGCCGTCGTGCTCGAGGAGGGCTTCCCGCGCGACGAGCTCGAGCGCATCCGCGACTCGATGAAGCAGGCGTGCGCCGAGGCCGGCGTGACCATCGTCACCGGCGACACCAAGGTGATGGGCAAGGGCGAGGTCGACGGGATCGTCCTCAACACCGCGGGCTTCGCGCTGACGCGGCGGCTCGTGCGCGACGACGGGCTGCGGCCCGGCGATCGCATCATCGTGACGGGCACCGTGGGCGACCACGGCATGGCCGTCATGACGAAGCGCCGGAGCCTGGACATCGAGGGCGACCTGCGCTCCGACGTCGCCCCGCTGAACGGGCTCGTCCGCGCCGCGCTCGCAGCGGGCGGCGACGCCGTCGTCGCGCTCAAGGACCCCACCCGCGGCGGCCTCGCCTCGGTGCTCCACGAGTTCGCGGCCAAGGCGAACGTCGGCGTCTTGCTCGAGCTGCCGAAGGTGCCGGTGAGCGCCGAGGTGCAGGCGGCGAGCGAGGTGCTGGGCATCGATCCGCTCGTGGTCGCGAACGAGGGCAAGGCGGTGTTCGGCGTGCGCGCCGACGCCGCGGACAGGGTCCTCGCCGCGATCCGGGAGCACCCGCTGGGCCGGCGCGCCGAGATCGTGGGCAGCGCGATCGCGGAGCGGCCCGGCAACGTGATCCTCGACACCGGACTCGGGCGCCGGCTGCTCGCCGAGGCCGAGGGCGAGCCGCTGCCGCGGATCTGCTGATGCACGAGTACTCGCTGGTCGAGGCGCTGGTCCGGCGCGTGGAGTCGGAGGCGACGCGCCGCGGCGCGCTGCGGATCCACTCGCTCACCGTGAGCGTCGGAGAGCTCGCCGGGGTCGAGCCCGAGCTCTTTCGAACGGCCTACGAGACGTTCCGGGCCGGGACGCTCTGCGCGGCCGCGGACCTGCGGCTCGTGCAGCACCCCGCGGCGTGGACTTGCCCGTCGTGCAATCGGCCCATCGCGAAGGGCGCCGTGCTGCGCTGCGCCGACTGCGACGCGCCGGCGAAGCTCGACCCGAACAGCGACGCCCTGCTCCTCGAATCCATCGACATGGAGGTCCCCTGATGTGCACGACCTGCGGCTGCGGTGACACCGAGCTCGTCCCGGTGGAGCTGCACGAGAAGATCCTGGCCGGCAACGACCGCACCGCCCGGCACAATCGCGAGCACTTCCGGGAGTCGGGCGTCCTCGCCATCAACATCATGGGCTCGCCGGGCTCCGGGAAGACGGCAGTGCTGGAGGCCACCGCGCGCGCGATGCGCGGCGCCAGGCTCGGGGCGGTGTCTGCGGACCTCGCGACCGACAACGACGCGCAGCGGCTTCAGAAGGCGGGCATCCCCTCGCGCGCGATCACGACCGGGCAGGCGTGCCACCTCGACGCCGAGATGGTGCACCACTCGCTGCACGACTTCCCGTGGAGGGAGCTCGACGTCTTCTTCATCGAGAACGTCGGCAACCTCGTGTGCCCGGCGATCTACGACCTCGGCCAGGAGGCCAACGTCGTCGTCCTCTCCGTGACCGAGGGCGAGGACAAGCCGCTCAAGTACCCGGTCATGTTCCAGAAGGCCGACCTCGTCCTCGTCACCAAGGTCGACCTCGTGCCGCACCTCGACGTCGACCTCGCGAAGATCCACGACTCGCTGCGCCGGGTGATGCCGGATCCGCGGGTGATCGAGGTGTCCGCCCGGAGCGGCGTCGGGATGGAGGCGTGGAAGGGGTGGCTCGAGCACCTTCGCAGCCACGCGCCGAGCGCGGCAGGCGGCGCCGGCCACGCGCACGATCACGGCAGCCCGGGCCACGCGCACGGCCCGGGCCACCACCACCACGACTGAAGGGTCACGCCGGTGCGTGAACCGGACCGGCGTCACTGCATCGAAGTCCCGAACGACTCCACCATGACGGCGCGATCGTAGTCGCCCATCTGCGGCGTCTTCGGCGCCCCCGACTTCGCGTCCATGATCCGCTCGGCGAGCTCGGAGAGCCGCTCCTTCCCGATCTTCCGCAGCTTCGGGAGCATCGCGCTCTCCTCTTCCTTGACGTGGTGGCGCACCAGCTCGCCGAGGACGTTCACCTTCGCGTCGAAGCCCTCGTCGCGCGGGCCCATCTGCTGGAGCTCCATCAAGGAGAGCTTCACGATGTGGTGCTCCTCGTGGGCCTCCATGATCTCGTCCTCGTCGACGAGCTCCTCGTCCTTCATGAGCGGATAGACGAGCTCCTCCTCCACCGCCGCGTGGATCGAGAGCTCCGTGATGATCTGCTTCGCGAGCTTCTTCTTGTCGCCGCCGTTCGACTTCTCGAACTTCTTGAAGAGCTGATCGACCGTGCGGTGGTCCTTCTTGATGAGCGTGATGGCGTCCAAGATCGCGTCCTCCCGCAGGAGAGGTTCGACACGGAGACAGGCCACCGCAAGGCGACCCCGCCGAGCCGGCAGGCGCCCTGGCGAGCACGACGCGGACACGTCGCGAGCACGACCGCCGGATCGCTGATCCGCGAAAGCCTAACGCTTCGCGGCGCGCACCATCTCCTCGAGGCGGCCGCAGGCGCGGTCGAGGCTCTCGAGCGACGGGCCGAAGCTGAACCGCACGTAGCCGCGGAACCGGCTCGCCTGGCGATTGCGGCGCTTGCCGGGGTTGACGTCGAAGAACTCGCCGGGGACGCAGATCACCTTCCGCTTCAGCGCCTCGCGGAAGAACCCCATCCCTTCGTTGAGCGGCGGCGGCAGGTCCGAGACGTTGCCCCAGACGTAGAACGTCCCGTCCGGAGCGCGGTCGGTCCGGATGCCCATCGCCTCGAGCCGGTGCAGCAGCCGGGACCGCTTCTCCCCGAACGCCTGGTGGATCGCCTCCGTCTCCGCCACCACCAGATCGTGGTCGAGCAGCGGGATCGCCGCGCGCTGGAGCGGCCGCGAGCCGCCGCCGTCGAGGAACGAGCCCGCGCTCGCGACCGCCTCGATGACGCTCTTCGGCGCGACGGTCCAGGTCACGCGCCAGCCCGGGTAGCGCCAGTTCTTCGTGAGCCCGTCGAAGATGACGACGGGATCCTCGTCCACGTCGTCGACGTAGCGCGCGGCGCTCTCGACCGGGAGCTGCCCGGGAGCGCCGGTCCACACGTAGTGCGAGTAGAACTCGTCGAGGAGCAGCGTGCAGTCGAGCTCGCGCGCGAGCGAGACCCAGCGCGACAGCTCGTCGCCCTGCACCAGCTTCCCGGTCGGATTGCACGGGTTCGACAGCAGGATCGCCGCGAGGCCGCGGCCGGTGACCTCCCGACGGAGGTCGTCGACGGTGAACGCGTAGCCGCGATCGCCCTCGAGCAGGATCGGGATGGCCGTGAAGGCCTTGAAGATGTCGAGGAGCTCCTCGTACGCCGTGTAGTCGGGGAGGAAGTGGCCGAGGTTCACGTGGCCGAGGCTCGCCGCCGCGCGCGTGAGCGCCGCCCGGCCGCCGCCGGACACCGCGACGTTCTCGAACGTGTACTGCGACCGCATCCCGCGGCGATAGAGCCGGTTGTACAGGACAGCGATGGCCTCCCTGAGCTCGATGAGCCCCGGCACCGGCGCGTACTCCTGATCGTCGACGTCCACCGTGACCGAGTGGAGCCGCGGCGGCGCGCCCGGGAGCGGCCCGGTCTCCGGCTGCCCCTGGCCGAGGTTGCACCAGTCGGGATCGCTCGCGCGGAACCCGAGCTTCGTCGCCTCGCTCGTGACGTAGATGACGCCGGTCTTCGGAACGGTACGGAACGCCTGGTTCGACTCGCTGCGGGGTTCGGCCATGGTCGGCGAAGATTACCGCGACGCGACGCGCAGTCGAAGCGCCACGGCTCGGCCCCGGCAAGTCCGGCATCGCCGGACCCGGATCGTCACGCCTCCACGGCCGGCACCAGGTCCCCGCCGTCGGGGATGACGAGCCAGCGGGCGCCGGCGCCGGTCACGCGCCGCGCCTCCTCGACCGCAGCTTCGAGCGACGGAGCCCACTCCGCGTACGTCTCGCGCACGGTCGCCTCCGGCATCGACGAGACGAGGAGCAGCCGGTAGCGCTCCGGCAGCGCGCGCCGCACGCCGAGCTCGAAGATGCCCTCGTTCACGACCTTCAGCGGCCCCACGCCGAGCGGGCACTCCGCGGCGACCACCACCACGCCGCCGTCGCGGAGCAGCCTGCCCGCCGGCACGACGAGCTTCGACGCCTGGTAAAGGCTGCCGGACACCGGGACCGGCGCCGACACGACGACGACGTCCGCCTTGCGCGCCCGCCTCTCGCACCAGGGCCGCGCGAGGCGCACGCCCTCGCGGTGCGCGGCGACGAGGTCGCCGGCCACGGCGCCGATGATCGATCCCGAGATCTCGACCACGTCGAGGAGGTGGCACTCCCGGTCGACGAGCCGCACCGCCTCCTCGATGTCGTCGCGGCACGGGTTGCCGTCCACGCGCCCCAGCGCCGAGGCGAGGTCCGCCTTGAGGAGGTGGTTCTGCCGGACGTCGGTGTCGTGGCCGAGCCCGGGGAACACCGCCTTGGCTCCGCCGCCGAAGCCCGCGAAGTAGTGCGGCTTCACGCGGCCGGTGGCGACGATGAGATCGGCCTCGACGACGCAGCGGTTGACGCGCACCCGCGTGCCTCGCGCCGTGCGGCCGATCTCCACCATCGTGCTCTCGTCGCGCGCGTCGTGGTTCACGATCGCGTGATCCCGCAGCGCCTCCGGCGGAAGTCCCAGCTGGTCGAGCGGAGCCGGGCCGTGGGTGCCGTTCGCGACCGCGAGCGTGATCCGCTCCGCGGGAAGCGGCGCGAGAGCCCGCCGTGCGGCGCGGTAGAGCTCCGCGCGAGGCTCGTCCCGCGACGCGTCACTCACGATGACGAGGGCCCGCCTCGCGGACCTCGCCGCCTCCTCGAGCCGGCGGGCGCCGATCGGGTTCGCGAGCGCGTCGTCGAGCGCCGCGTCGAGGTCGGCGACGGCGGGAGGGACGGGCAGCTCGAGCACCTCCGCCTCCACGTCGGGCGGAATGCTCAGCGACGACGGTCGAGATCCCCAGCCTAGCTCGATCACGAATCCCCCGTTCCGACCCGCGTTCGCGGCTGCATGCCGCGGCGCGGCAAGTTCCCTATGTTTCCACCGATGGCCACGACGCGTCCTCGGCTGGTGATCATAGGCGGCGGCTTCGCAGGACTGTACTGCGCGCGAGCGCTGCGGCGCGCCCCCCTGCACGTGACGGTCGTCGATCGCCGCAACCACCACCTGTTCCAGCCCCTTCTCTACCAGGTCGCGACGGCGGGGCTGAACGCCGCCGACATCGCGGGGCCGATCCGCCACGTGCTCCGCCGGCAGCGCAACGCCGAGGTGCTGCTCGGTGACGTCACGGACCTCGACCTCCGGTCGAGGCGCGTCCAGCTCGGGGACGGAGAGTCGATCACCTACGACTTCCTCGTCCTCGCGACGGGCGTCACCCACTCCTACTTCGGCCACCCGGACTGGGCATCGCTCGCGCCGGGGCTCAAGACGATCGAGGACGCGCTCGAGATTCGCCGCCGCGTCCTGTCGGCGTTCGAGTACGCCGAGCGCGAGCGCGACGCGGCTCGCCGAGGCGCGTGGCTCACGTTCGTCGTGATCGGCGGAGGCCCGACCGGCGTCGAGCTCGCGGGAGCGCTCGCCGAGATCGCGCGCCACACGTTGCGCGAGGACTTCCGTCACTTCGATCCGCGCGAGGCGCGCATCGTGCTCCTCGAGGGGACCGACCGCGTCCTGCCGACCTACGCGCCCGAGCTGTCGGCCAGGGCGAAGCAGCAGCTGATCGAGCTCGGCGTCGACGTCCGGACGAGCTCGCTCGTCACCGCCATCGACGCGGAAGGCGTGTTCTGCGGCGCGGAGCGCATCCGGACGAACACGGTCCTCTGGGGCGCCGGCGTGCAGGGATCTCCGCTGGCCCGCGCGCTCGGGGTACCGCTCGATCGCGCCGGCCGCGTCATCGTGCGCCCCGACCTCACCGTGCCCGGGCACGACGAGGTGTACGTCGTCGGGGACCTCGCGGCGGTGGCGCAGGAGGGCCGCCCGCCGGTGCCGGGAGTCGCTCCCGCGGCCATCCAGGAGGGGAAGCACGCTGCGAGGAACGTCCTCGCGAGCCTTCGCGGCGAGCCGCGACAGCCGTTCCGCTACGTGGACAAGGGGTCGCTCGCGACGATCGGGCGCGCGGCCGCGGTCGCAGACCTGCGCGGGCTCAGGCTGTCCGGGTTCGTCGCGTGGCTCGCGTGGCTCCTCGTCCACATCTTCTTCCTGATCGGCTTCCGCAATCGCGTGTTCGTCATCCTGCAGTGGGCGTGGCACTACGCGACGTTCGATCGCGGCTCGCGGCTCATCACCGAGACCGCGGAGCAGTGGCGCCCGTCAGGACAGCGAGCGACGCAGGTGGCCGTCCCCGGCCGGAGCGCGCGTGCCGGAGCTCCCTGACGTCACGTTGTACGTGGAGGCGCTGGCGGCGCGCGTCGTCGGCCAGCCGCTCGAGCGCGTCGAGCTGAAGACGCCGTTCCTGCTGCGCACCGTCGACCCGCCGATCTCCGCCGTGACGGGCCGCGAGGTGCGCGACGTCCGCAGGCTGGGGAAGCGCGTCGTGCTCGCCTTCGACGGCGACCTCTTCCTGGCGGTCCACCTGATGATCGCGGGCCGGCTCCACTGGATCTCGGCCGACGAGCCGAAGCGCGGCCGCAGCGGCGCGGTGCTCGCGTCCTTCGCGTTCCCGCGCGGGACGCTCACGCTGACCGAGGCGGGATCGAAGCGGCGCGCCGCCATCCACGTCGTGCGTGGCGAGCCGGCGCTTTCGTCCCTCGACCGCGGCGGCGTCGAGCCGCTCGCCGCGAGCGAGGACGCGTTCCGCGACGCGCTCGTTCGCGAGAACCACACGCTGAAGCGCGCGCTCACGGATCCGCGGCTGTTCTCCGGGATCGGCAATGCCTACTCGGACGAGATCCTGCACCGCGCGCAGCTTTCGCCCGTGAAGCTGACGCAGCGCCTCGACGCCGCCGAGATCGCGCGGCTCCGGGAGGCGACGCGCGCGGTGCTCGCGGAGTGGACCGACCGTCTGCGCACGGAGGCGGACGGCAGGTTCCCGGAGGGCGTCACCGCGTTCCGGCCGGACTTCGCGGTGCACGGCCGCCACCGCGAGCCGTGCCCGGTCTGCGGCGCGCCCGTCCAGCGCATCGTCCACGCCGAGAACGAGACCGACTATTGCGCCCGCTGCCAGACCGGAGGTCAGATCCTGTCGGATCGATCGCTCGCACGCCTGCTGAAGGACGACTGGCCGCGTACGATCGACGAGCTGGAGCGGAACCCGGCGCTGGGGCTGAGGCCGCCCCGAGGAGCGAAGACATGAACGACCGAGAGCTGGTGGCGGCCCTGCGCGAGCGCGCGCGCGTGCTCTACGAAGGAAGGGTGACCCCGCACCGGAGCTGCGGCATCGCGCTCGCGGAGACCTTCGGGCGTCCGACCGCGCCGTACCAGTCGCTGCGGCGCGGAGGGCTGACCGGCGATGGCCCATGCGGGGCGATCCTCGCGGGCCAGCTGCTCCTCGGCGAGATCTTCGGCGACCCGGACCCGACCGGCTCCGTCACTCCGGCGCTGCGCGAGGCGACGACGCACTACCGCGCGGAGATCGCGCGCAGGCTGTCGCGGCCGGGCGCGATCCCCGCGTGCGACGCGCTCCTGGAGCGCTTCGCGGATTTCCAGTCCGACGAGCGGAAGGCGTTCTGCACCGATATCGCCGCGACGGTCGCCGAGGTGCTCGCGGACACCGTGCTCAGGTTCGGCGGGCGTCTCGACGCGCCTTGACGGCGCGGTCCGCGGACCAGGCGAGCGTCTCGACGCGCCTTGACACGGTGGCGGATGATTCGTTCTTGTGCGGTCTCCCCTACCCTGAACGGAGCCCAGCCAAGAATGGCCACAGACTTCACGCCGCCCCGCCCTCCCGTAGCGAGCCAGCCGCGCAAGAAGATCCGCCGTGAGGAGGCGCTCGAGTACCACTCCCACGGACGGAAGGGAAAGATCGAGGTCGTCTCGACGAAGCCGTGCGCGACGGCGCGAGACCTCTCGCTCGCGTACAGCCCGGGCGTCGCGGAGCCCTGCCTCGAGATCGCTCGGGATCCCGATCTCTCGTACGAGTACACGGCGCGCGGGAACCTCGTCGCGGTCATCTCGAACGGCACCGCGGTGCTCGGCCTCGGCGACATCGGGCCCGAGGGCGGAAAGCCCGTGATGGAGGGCAAGGGCGTCCTCTTCAAGCGGTTCGCCGACGTCGACGTCTTCGACCTCGAGGTGAACGCGAAGGACATCGACCACTTCTGCACGGTCGTGAAGGCGCTCGAGCCCACGTTCGGCGGCATCAACCTCGAGGACGTGAAGGCGCCGGAGTGCTTCATCATCGAGGAGCGGCTGAAGAAGGAGATGCAGATCCCGGTCTTCCACGACGACCAGCACGGGACCGCGATCATCTCGGGCGCCGCGCTGCTGAACGCGGTCGAGCTCGCCGGGAAGCGCCTCGAGGACGTGAAGGTGGTCGTGTCGGGCGCGGGCGCCTCCGCCATCGCGTGCACGCGCTTCTACCTGACGCTCGGCGTGAAGCGCGAGAACGTGCTCCTCGTCGACACGAAGGGCGTCGTGTACCGCGGCCGCACCGAGGGCATGAACCCCTGGAAGTCGGAGTTCGCGGCCGAGACGCGCGCGCGGACGCTGGCCGACGCGATGGAGGGCGCCGACGTCTTCCTGGGCTGCTCGGCGAAGGGGCTCGTCACGCAGAAGATGGTGCAGTCGATGGCCAAGGATCCGATCGTGTTCGCGCTCGCGAACCCGGATCCGGAGATCGACTACCCGGACGCCGTCGCCGCGCGTGAAGACGTCATCATGGCGACCGGGCGCAGCGACTACCCGAACCAGGTGAACAACGTGCTGGGCTTCCCGTTCATCTTCCGCGGCGCGCTCGACGTTCGCGCGCGGGCGATCAACGAGGAGATGAAGATGGCCGCAGCACGAGCGATCGCGGCGCTCGCGCGCGAGGAGGTGCCCGAGTCGGTCTCGCGCGCCTACGGCGGCGAGAGCTTCAAGTTCGGCCGCGACTACATCATCCCGAAGCCGCTCGACCCTCGCGCGCTCCTCTGGATCGCCCCGGCCGTCGCGAAGGCGGCGATGGACAGCGGCGTCGCCCGCGTGAAGATCGACCTCGCCGAGTACCGCGAGCAGCTCCGCAAGAAGCAGAGCCGCACGCACGCGGTGATGAGCGGGATCTACGGCAAGGCCCGCAAGAAGCTCGCGCGCATCGTGTTCGTCGAGGGCGATCACCCCAAGATCCAGCAGGCGGCGGAGATCCTCCGCGAGGACGGCATCTGCGAGCCCGTCCTGCTCGGCGACGTGAAGAGCATCCGCGAGTCGATCGCGACGCAGCGGCTCGACGGCCTCGACGGCGTCCAGGTGATCTCTCCCGAGCAGAGCGACGACTTCGCGCGCTACGTCGCGCGCTACTGGGAGCTGCGGCAGCGCAGCGGCATCACGTTCGAGGAGGCGCGCCGGCGCGTCCGCACGCGTCCCTACTTCGCGTCGGTGATGGTGCGCGAGGGCGCCGCGGACGGGATGGTCCACGGACTCGCCACGAGCTACGCCTCGGCCGTCAGGGCGCCGCTCGAGGTCATCAAGACGAGGGACTCCAAGCGCGCCGGCGGCGTGTACATCGTCGTGACCAAGGACGACGTCCGGTTCTTCGCCGACTGCACGCTCAACCTCGACCCCTCCCCCGAGGAGATGGCGGAGATCGCGATCGCCACGGCCGACCTCGCGCGGTCCTTCGACGTGAAGCCGCGCGTCGCGATGCTCTCGTACTCGAGCTTCGGGGGCGCGAAGGGCGCATCGCCCACGAAGGTGGCGCGCGCGACCGAGCTCGTCCGGGCGCGGCGCCCCGACCTCGAGGTCGACGGCGAGATCCAGGCGGTGGTCGCCCTGAACGCCGAGATCCGCGTCCCCGAGTATCCGTTCTCGACGCTGAAGGACGACGCGAACGTCCTCGTGTTCCCGAACCTCGACTCGGGCAACATCGCCTACCAGCTCCTCGAGCGGATCGGCGGCGCCGAGGTCATCGGGCCCGTGCTCCTCGGCATGAACCAGCCGGTGAGCATCCTGCAGGTCGGCGCGTCGGTGCAGTCCATCGTGCACCTCGCGGCGATCACGGCGCTGCGCGCGCAGGGCGAGACGTTCGCGTTCTAGAGACCGGCCTCTAGATCCGGTCGAGCACTCTCGAGAGCCGGTCGCGCACCTCACGCGCGACCGGCTCTATCCGTTCGTCGCCGGCCGCGATCGTCTGCATCGGATCGATCGCGAGGACGACCGCGTTGCCGTCGTCGCCTTCGTAGACGACCACGTTGCACGGCAGCATGACCCCGATCGCGAGCTCGGTCGTGAGCACCCGGTGCGCGAGCGCCGGGTTGCACGCGCCCAGGATCTTGTACTTGCGAAAGTCGGCGCCGATCTTCTGCTTCAGCGTCTCCTTGACGTCGATCTGAGTGAGGATGCCGAACCCCTCTGCCTTGAGCAGGTCCGGGAGTCGCGCGAGCGCGTCCTCGTAGCCGAGCTGCGTGGTCTTCCTGAGCGGTTCCATCGTGTCTCCGTAAGACTCGAGCGTCCGCCGGGTGGGAGCCGCGCGCATCGGGAGAAGGGGCGAGACGCCCCAACGGAGCGTGCCGACGGGCGGCGCGATGCGTATCCGTTCACGGACAGGAGAGCGCATGCCCGAGAAAAGAACGTTGCAGCGCGCGCGGCGCGACAAGGCCCAGGGGAAAGCGGCGACGACGCAAGCCGGCGAGTTCGTGCGCGAGGAGATGGAGCACGCGAAGGAGGGAAAGCATCCGGTGAAGAGCCGCAAGCAGGCGATCGCGATCGGCCTCTCGAAGGCGCGGCGCTCCGGCGTGAAGGTGCCGGCGAAGAAGCGCAGCTCGCGAAAGACCGGCTCGAGAAAGACCGGCTCGCGAAAGACGGCGTCGAGCACGCGTGGCGGCTCGCGCTCGACGAGCCGCGGGACCGCGAGCAGCAAGTCCCGGAGCGGCGCCCGGTCTCGGAGCGGCACCGCCTCGCGACGCGGCACGAGCAGCAGGTCGAGCAGCGCGAAGAAGGGCGGCGCCCGCAAGAGCAGCCGCCGCACGAGCGCGTCTCGCCCGGCGGGCGGCCGGCGGACCTCGACCCGGCGCGGCCGGTCGAAGAAGAGCTCCTAGAGCGACACGCGCAACGCGGCGCCGAAGTCCACGGTGGGCGCGCCGATGCGCACCGCAGGCGTGAACTGCCCGTTGCCGATCGCGAGCGGCGGCACATCGACGGCGAACCGGAACTCGCCGCCGCTCGCGCCGTAGTGCACGGCACCGAACGCCTCGACGCGCAGGTACGTGAGGACGAGCACGCTCCAGTCCAGCCGCGACACGAAGGAGCTGTCGGAGAGGTTGCCGAGCGTCGAGAGCGTGAACGTCGTGTCGTTCCACGACCCCGGCGCCGGCATCGTCGCGAACACGCCCGCGTAGTGGCGGCCGAGCCGGAATGGTGTGAAGTCACCCTGGAAGAGCAGCCACGGGTACAGCGCACGATCGTCGTAGCCGTTGCGCTCCCATGCGTACTCGCCCCCGAGCGTGAGCACGTCCTCGTCGCTGTACTTCCAGGACCAGCTCGCGCCCGCCGTCGCTGCGGCGTCGAGGCCGGACGGATCGTCCGCGGCGAAGCGGCCTCCCAGCAGCGGCAGCGACGGGTTCACCTCGCGCCAGTGGCGGCGCTCCGTCTCGGTCCGCAGCGCGAGCTCGCCGTAGACGTCGAGCTCCCAGATGCCTGCCGAGACGTCGAGGCCGAAGCGCGCGGGCCGTCCCTTCTGCACGACCGCGTCGGCGCCGACCTCTGCGGTGCCGAGGACGATCTCCGCGCGCGCGGCGCCGCCCACGGAGCCGAGCTGGTTCGACGCCGGCGCGCTCACGTCCCGGGCCGGCAGCAGCGGCTCCAGGATCGCCGCGCCGTAGAGGTTCCAGCCGCGCTCCTCCCACGGGACGTGGACGCGGACCATCGTGGTCCCGGTGCGGGCGTCGAACGTCGCGAGCGGGTTGCGCGGCGAGACGTGGAGGAAGTCGGTGGGGTTCCAGAACCGGCCGACGCCCCACTTCACGTGCTGCTTCCCGACGGTGAAGAAGACGCGCTGGGCTGCGTCGAACCTGAGCCACGCCTGATCGAGCAGCACCTGCGTGCGCTTCGCCGACTCGAACCCCGGGATGGGGAGCGGCTGGCTCGGGTCGATCTCGCCGCCCGGCGACGGCGAGACCGTCGACGTGGCGCCCTCGTCCACCGTGGGGTCGAACTGCGCGCGCGCGAGCACGAACGCGCGCACGCGGTCGTTCGGCCGCGCGTCGAGGAACAGGTCGAGCAACGACGGCGACGTGAACGCCCACTCGTCTGCCCCGTCGCCGCGCCGCCCGTACGTGAACGCACGCAGGTACAGCTGCCCCCCGATGCGCATCGTCTCGGCGGTCGAGGCGAGGCGCTCCGCGATGCGCTCGGCGGCGCCGCGCTCCGCCGCGCCGGGCTCGGACCGACCCGGCTCCGGCGGCGCGGCCTCCGGCGGCTGCGGCGTCGTCGGCGCGGTCTCGACCGGCGGAGACGGCGGCCCGAAGATCTCCTCTTCGGAGGGGCGATCCTGCGCCGCGGCGGTGCTCGCCACGAGCAGCGCCGACAGAGCACCACCTGTCAGGAGACGCAGCAGGTGACTCATCGCGACTTCGATTCTAGCCAAGCCTTCGTGAAGATGTTCGCCGGCAGCGGCCGCAGGTCGATCTGCTTGATGAGGATGAGCGTGGAGTTCGCCTTCTCGACCTCGTCGAAGAAGCGCATCTCCTCCGGGAACCAGACCTCGCCCCGCTTCGACTCGGAGTAGATCTTCTTCCAGCGAGGGTAGTAGCTCGTGCGCATGAGCCGGCCCGACAGCGCGAGCTCCTGCCGCTTCAGCACGTTCGTCGTGGCCTGATCGACCCACAGCCGCACCTTCGGAAACGCGACGTCGACGCCGGGCTTCACCTCGAGCAGGATCCGGTGCGTCTGGAACGCGCCGAGCTTCTCGTCGGCCTCCCACCTCGCGACGTACTCCTCGGACAGCCGGGACTCGTCGAGATCGCCGCGGCGGGTCTCGGTCCCGCCGATGCGCTCGCGCTCGGTGCGCCGCTCCCACTTGCCGGTGGCGGGGTCGTAGAACCAGAGGTTCTTCTCGATGCGGAGGTAACCCTTCCCCTGCTCGGCCTTCGGGTTCGTGAAGAGGAACATGAGCTTCTCGTCCTCGTCGCGGCGGAAGACGAGCAGCTCGTAGACGACGTCGGTCTTGTCCTTCTCCTTCGCCTCCATGTAGCAGAACGCCTTGTAGTCGCCGGGGCTGCGCTGCCGTTCGTCGACCGTCGCGACGACGCGATCCGTCTCCTGCTGCGAGAGGGCGGAGGCGACGGGGGCGAGCGCCGTCGAGAGCGCGAGGGCGAGGGCGAGACGCGAGATCATGTGGGTCATCCGAGGTGGTGCATCGCCGTGACCGGCTTCAGCCGCGCGGCGCGGAGCGCCGGGAAGAAAGAGGCGACCGTGGTCACCGCGGCGATGCCGACCGCGGCGAGCAGCACGGAGCGCGGCTCCACGAAGAGCGTCAGCTGCTGCTGCATGAGGAAGAGCTGCACCTCTCCCGGCACGCTGATCGCGGCCGCGTTGATCGCCGCGGCGAGACCCATGCCGAGGAGCGCGCCGCCGCCGGCCCCCACGACGCCGAGGAGCAGCGACTCGAGCGTGAACAGCCAGAGGACCTTCCGCCGCTGCATCCCGATCGCGCGCAGCGTGCCGATCTCCCGCGTGCGCTCGCGGATCGCGATCGCGAGCGTGTTGAGGATGCCGATCACCACGATGGCGAGCAGCACCGCGAGCAGGATGAAGGTGAGCCCCTGGACGGAGGAGAGGATCCAGCTCATGAACTGCATCTCGTCCCGCCAGGTGGAGACGTCGATCTTCTGACCCGTCCAGTCGCTCGCCGGGACGGTGCTCATGAGCTTCTGCCAGTACGGCTGCGGGTCGGCGTCCATCACGCGCCAGCCCTGCGCCGCGAGCGCGTCGCGCAGGCGCGCGGCGATCGGCCCGGCCGCGCGGGGGTCCTTCAGGTACAGGTGGATCGCGCCCGTGGTGGTCGGCGAGAGCTGGTAGAGCTTCCGCAGCGTCGCGCCGGGGATGAAGGCGTTGAAGCTCGACAGGAGGCCCATGTTGCGCGCGATGGCGACGACGCGCACGTCGACGGTGTTGTTCACCCCGCGCGCGGTCGGCGACGAGATGGTGATGGCGTCGCCGACCTTCACGTCGAGCCGCTTCGCCTGATCCTCGAAGAGCAGGATCGAGTCTGGCCGGGCGAGGTCCTCGACGCGCCCGTCCCTGGCGCGGATGATCTGCTTGATGCGGGGCTCGTTCTCCACGTCGACGCCGGCGAGCACCATGTCCATCGAGGAGGTCTCGCTGACGAGCTTCCCCCAGCCCCGCCCGCGCACGCTCCAGGACTCGAGCTCGGGGACCGCCTTCTCCACGGCCGCGGCCACCTTCTGGTAATCGGTGACGAGCGGCGCGGCGGTGCCGGTCGTGATCTTGAAGAACCCGCCGACGTTCACGTGTCCGCTCATCAGCGTCGTGGCGGACTCCAGCATCGTGCGCTCCATGCCCGCCGCCAGCCCGTTCAGCATCACGAGGAGGAGCGTCACGCCCGCGATCGCGCCGCCGAGGAACAGGTTGCGCCGGGTGTGGCGGAGGAGGTTGCGCGACGCGATCTGGAGATCGGTGGCGAGCATCGTCACTCCTCCGCCTGCATCGCCTCGAGGGGCGTCACGCGCATGGCGAGCAGCGCCGGGTACAGACCCGACAGGACGCTCACGACGATGACGATCGCGAGCGCGATGGCGACGCTGGTGCTGCCGAGCGTCGGCAGCAGCGCCGGGCCCGAGAAGAAGAAGTAGAGCTGGTCGTTCGTCGCGGGGATCCCGCCGGCGGCGCGGATCGCCCAGAGCCCGCCCACGCCCACCACCGCGCCGACGAGGCCGAACACGATGCCCACCGCCACCGTCTCGACGAGCAGCATCGCGAGCACGAACCGGCGCTGCGCCCCGATCGCCCGCATCGTGCCGATCTCCTTCACCCGCTGCAGCGTCGCCATGACCATCGCGTTGTTGATGATGACGAGCGCGACGAGGAAGATGATCAGCACGGCGACCCAGAGGATCAGCCGCGCGAGCGTCACGAACCTGCCGACGAGCCCGGACGCCTCCTGCCAGTCCACGACCTTGAGGTGCAGCCCCGCCGCCCTGGTGGCGGCCTCGACGTCCCGGGCGGTGTCGCGGAGCTTCCCCGGATCCTGGAGGATGAGCGCGGCGTTCAGCGCGACGCCGCTGTCGATCTCCTCCTGCGAGTAGCTGCGGTCCTGCTGGTCCTGGAGCTCCGCCTCGGTGCGGGGAACGAGGAGCTTCGAGTCGTCGATCGCCGCGGCGGTGCCCTGCCCCACGAGCCCCGAGGCCTCGCCGAACAGCTCCGCCTCGGCGTTCTCGCGGGACACCGCGCGCGCCCCGGAGCGCTGCTGGATGCGCGCGATCTCGGCCGCCTTCTCGCGCGTCACGTAGCCGTAGAGATCGCGGAACGTCATGAGGTCCATGAGGCTCATCACGCCCGCGAGCCCCGACTGCTCGAGCCCGCGGAACTGGACGAAGCCGTAGACCTTCACGTTCACCGAGTTCATGTAGCCGGACTTCGCCGGCGCCTTGATGGTGATCGTGTCGCCGATCCGGATCATGTAGAGCCGCAGCAGCGGCGCGAGCTCGTCGTAGAAGATGCGGTAGTTGCGATCGAAGTTGTCGTCGTTCACCTGGAACAGCGCGGCGAGCAGCTTGGGCAGCTCGCGCTCCTCGCTCCCGAGCGCGCGGCGGAGCCGCGTCGCGGCCTCCTCGGCCTGGATCGGATCGAGCTGCAACGAGACCTCGCGGAGCTGCCCGGACGCCTCGCGCACCCACCGCGACAGCTCCTCGTCCCGCGCGATCCGGCGCCCCTGAGCGTCGCGGGCGGTCTTGATCTTGTCGAGCAGCCGCGCCGGCTTCAGCTTCAGCCACTCCTCGGCGTACCACTTGCCCAGCAGGATCCCGCGATGGCCGGGCGGGACGCGCTCGCCCTCGACCACCTGCGTGCGATCGAACGCGCGGAAGAAGGCCTCGAGATCGGTGCCGACGTAGCGCACGAACGTGAAGCCCGCCTCCATCGCGAGCGGCGCGACGCGGTTCTCGAGGAACTCGAGCCCGTCGAGCGGCGCGCGGTCGAAGTCCTCCCAGAAGGCGCCCTCGGACGCGCGCTTCAGGGCGTCCGCGTTGCGGATCATCTCCTTGATGTCGGGGCCGTTCGGGTCCGCGAGCACGCGCGCCTGCGCGAGGTCCTCGCGGAGGATGCCGATCATGCGGCGCAGGTGCGCCTTGTGCGCCTCGTAGCGCCGTCCCAGCTCCGGCGAGTGATCGCCCCCGAGGCGCTCGCGGACGTCCTGGCGCAGCTTCTCGAGCGCGACGTCGAGCTGGTTGCCGGTCGCGACCATCGCCTGGTCGATGCCCATCGGGACGACCTGCTTCACGTTGGGCACCTGCTCGAGCACCGACTTCACCTTCGCGAAGTCCTCGATCGGCTCGAGCACCGACTCGCCCATCATCCCGCCGTAGAGCGCGAGCGGGTCCTTCGAGCGCTCGTCGTAGACCTGCAGGTGTCCGCCGAGGCTGCCCTGGATCGACGCGCGCATCCCGCGGTCGACGCTGTCGACGAGGGAGCTCCCGACGACGACGAGCGCCGCGCCGATCAGGATGATCCCGCCGATGATGAGGGTCTTCGCGCGCCCCGCGAACAGGTTCCGCACCGCGATCCGGAGCATGATCGCGGTGTCCGCGCGGAGCCTCACCGGGCTTCCTCGACGACCGCGGGGAGCTCCTCGCGGCCGACGAGCCTCCCGTCCGCGAGCTTCAGGATCGCGTGCGCGTGCGCCATCACCCGGGCGTCGTGGGTGGAGAAGATGAACGTCGTGCCGTCGCGCTCGTTCATCTCGCGCATGAGGTCGATGATGTTCTCGCCGGTGGCCGAGTCGAGGTTGGCCGTCGGCTCGTCCGCGAGCACCAGCGCGGGCCGCGACACGAGCGCGCGCGCGACGGCGACGCGCTGGCGCTGGCCGCCGGAGAGCTCGCTCGGCCGGTGGCGGGCGTGCGTGTGGAGCCCGACGGCCTCGAGCAGCTTCATCACGCGGTCGCGCCGCTCCGTCTTCGTCGCGCCGCCCTGCAGCAGCAGCGGGAACTCGACGTTCTGGAAGACGGACAGGACCGGCACGAGGTTGAAGGTCTGGAAGATGAAGCCGATGCGGTGCAGCCGCAGATCGGTGAGCGCCCGCTCCGAGAGCTCCAGCGTGTCGCGGCCGTCCACGCGGACGCGCCCGCGGGAGGGCGTGTCGACGCAGCCGATCAGGTTGAGGAGGGTCGTCTTGCCGCTGCCGGACGGGCCGGCGATCGACAGGAACTCGCCGGGGTGTACCTCCAGCGACACGTCGCGAAGGGCCGGGACCTCGGTCTTGCCGAGCCGGTAGATCTTCGAGACGTTCTCGACCTGGACGATCGGGGGCATGGCCTTCTCTACTCGTCCTGGCGCAGGACGCCCACCGCAAAACCGCCGGGCTCCTCCTCGACGGCGTGCACGGTCCATGGTCGGCAACAGACGGGGCAATCTTCCACGTACGTCTGGTCGCTGCCCCCGCCGGGGTCCACGAAGATGGTGACCCACTCGCCGCAATACGGGCACTGAACCTCGATGTCCATCCGGGGCCTGCCTATAGTCCAGGGGTGGCCAAGAAACCTGCCAACCCACCGTTCAACAACCCGTTTGCCAGGTTGAAGGAGCTCGCCAGGGCTCCCGCCCGGACCGAACCGGGAGTTCCGTCCCGCGGCTCCGCCGCCTCCGGATCGAGAGCTCCCGCGACCGAACCCAGAGTTCCCGCCGGCCATCCCGCGGCCGGACCCGCAGCTCCCCCGCGCCGCGAGGAACGGCCTCCCGACGCGGACCTGTGGGAGAGCGCCACGGCCGGCGTGACCCGCCTCGACCCAGGCCCGGGTCTCGCGGCACACCGCGCGCCAGCCGAGCCGCAGCCGTTCTACCACCCCGATCTCGACGCTCTCGAGGAGCTCCGGGCGCTCGTGCAGGGAGAGCGGCCGTTCGACATCAGCGACACCGACGAGTTCATCGAGGGCGCGGTCAGCGGGCTCGACCACGGCATCGTGCGCCGACTTCGTCGGGGAGAGTGGGCCGTCCAGGGGCACGTGGACCTCCACGGCCTGACGAAGGACGCGGCGAAGGGCGCGGTCGAGAAGTTCCTGCGGGAGTCACGCAACGCCGGGAAGCGCTGCGTCCTCCTCGTGCACGGACGCGGGCTGCACTCCAAGGATCAGGTTCCGGTGCTGAAGGAGGCGCTCAGGACGTGGCTCGTCACCGCTCGCTTCGGCAAGCACGTCCTCGCGTTCGCGACCGCGCGCCCGCAGGACGGCGGCGGTGGAGCGATCTACGTGCTGCTGCGGAAGCTGGGGCGGTAGAGTTCCGCCATGTCGAAGTCCCCCTCCACGCCCGCCGTGCGAATGCTCCGTGAGCGCCGCGTGTCGTTCACGGAGCACCCGTACCGCTACGAGGAGAAGGGCGGCACCGCGGTCTCCTCGAGGGAGCTGGGCGTCCCCGAGCACGCGGTCGTGAAGACGCTCGTGATGGAGGACGACGCGGGCGCGCCGCTCATCGTGCTCATGCACGGAGATCGCGAGGTCTCGACGAAGGCCCTTGCGCGGCAGCTCGGGAAGAAGTCGGTCGAGATCTGCCGGCCGGAGGTCGCGAACCGGCACTCCGGCTACCTCGTCGGCGGCACGAGCCCGTTCGGAACGCGCAAGAAGATGCCGGTGTACGTCGAGCGTTCGATCCTCGACCTCGATCGCGTCTACATCAACGGCGGCTCGCGCGGCTTCCTCGTCGGGATCGCGCCAGCGGACCTCGTGAGCGTGCTCGCGCCGACGCCGGTGGACGTCGCGATCGAGAAGTAGCGCCCCCCCCCGACCCGACCCAGAGTTCGGTTTGGCGGACCGCCGGCCGTAGTTCGGCCGGTCCACACAGTGAGAATGGCGAGATTCGCCCAGGGCGTGGCGGCACGGTGCCTGCTGAACAGGGCTGCATGACCGTGCCCCGTCAGATCTTGCCTGGCAGCACCTACCTCATCACCCGTCGATGTGCGCAGAGGCAGTTCCTTCTGCGGCCGTCGAAGCTGTCGCGCGACGTGTTCCTGTTCGTGCTCGCGGTCGCTGCGCGTCGATTCGGCATCCAGGTTCACGCGTACTGCGTGATGAGCAATCACCTGCACATGGTGATCACCGACATGCACGCGCGCCTTCCGGCGTTCGCGCAGTTCCTGAACGCGTTCGTTGCACGCGCCTTGAACGCATCGATGGCGCACTGGGAGTCGTTCTGGGCGCCGGGGAGCTACAGCGCCGTGAGGTTGGTATCGCCAGAGGCCATCGTCGCGGAGACCGCGTACGTGCTCGCGAACCCAGTCTCGGCGGGGCTCGTCCGCTTCGGACGCCTCTGGCCGGGCGCCTGGTCGGATCCGGATCTCATCGGAGCCGGGACGACGACGTTCGACCGGCCGGCGCGGTTCTTTGCGGCGAACGGCACGTTGCCGGCGACCGCGGACCTCGAGCTCACCCCACCTCCGGGGTTCACGGTCGAGGAGTTCCGAAGGGCACTCGTCGCGGAGCTCGAGCGACGTGAACAAGAGGGTCAGCAGAAATTCCAAAGACGCGGGTTTGTTGGAGTCGCCGCGGTCCTGAAGCAGAAGCCCACGGCGCGACCGCGGTCGAAGGAGCCGCGGCGGAACCTGAGCCCACGGATCGCCGCGCGCGACACCTGGAAGCGAATCGAGGCGCTCACGCGCGTGAAGGAGTTCGTTCGCGCATACCGCGCCGCACTCCTCGCACGACGCGCGGGGAGCGCAGACGTCGTCTTCCCGGCAGGCACCTACCTGCTGCGCGTTGCACACGGGGTGCGGTGCGCCGCCTCCGGATAGCTGGCGGCTCGCGCCCTCCAACCTCCCCGGCCGTACTTCAACCTTCAATCCTTCTGAGCGCGTGCACGACCTGCAACGCGCCGCAGGCGCTTGCGCCGGCGCGAACACCACAACCCTCGACGAGGCCTTGGGCCACGATCCCCCGTTACGAGAACGGATGTTGCCGCGCCGTCCCGCGCCGAACTCTGGGTTCGGTTCGGACGTTCCGGACGTTCAGATCGACGCGGCGATCTCGCGCGCGCGAGCCGCGGGGTCGCCGCCCTCTCGCAGCGGCCGCCCGATGACGAGGACGTCGGCGCCGGCGCGCACGGCGTCGGCGGGAGTGGCGACCCGCGCCTGATCGCCGAGGGCGGACCCCGCGGGGCGCACTCCGGGAATGACCAGGAGCGGTCCCGGCCCGACCGCCGCGCGGACCGCGGCGACCTCGAGGGGCGAGCACACGATGCCGCCGGCGCCTGCGCCGACCGCGAGCTTCGCCAGGCGCACCACCGCCGACTCCGCAGGCCCGGCGAGCCCCACCTCCGCGAGGATCGCGTCGTCGATGCTGGTGAGCACCGTGACGGCGAGCACGCGAACTCTCGGTCCGGCGCCGCGCACGGCGGCGCGGACCATCTCCGGGCCGCCGCTCGCGTGGATCGTGAGCAGCGACGCGCCGCTCGCCGCAGCGCTGCGCGCGGCCTTCTCGACCGTGTTGGGGATGTCGTGCAGCTTCAGGTCGAGGAACACGGGGCGCCCGAGCGCCGCTGCGGCGCGGACCGCGGCCGGCCCCTCGGCGGCGAACATCTCGAGGCCGACCTTGAGCATGCCGATCTCGGGCGCGACGGCGCGCGCGAACGGCTCCGCGTCGGCCCACGTCGCGAAGTCGAGCGCCGCGCAGATGCGTTCCTGGGGCTTCATGCGGTCTCCCTCCCCTTCAGCACGTCGATCTCGCGCCAGAGCGCGTCGGAGTCGGCGCGCGGCAGCACGTTGCGCGCCTCGAACAGCGCGAACGCGAGGAGCCCGTCGAGCGCCGCGAGGGCCCGCGCCCGAGCGATGGGGCCCTCCTGCCCCGCCGCGAGCACGTTCACGAGGACGCGGCCGCTGTCGAGGTTGCCCTCGCCGTCGAAGCGCACGCCGTCGAAGAGCTCGCGGTCGGCGGCGCCGATCTTCGAGAACCGCGAGTTGAGGCGCTCCGCCGCGAGCGGCGTCACCTGCCGCATCCTGAAGAAGATCCGCTTGAACGCGTGGCGGTACAGATCGATGGGCGCCTCGTCGCGCGGCCGCTCGAGGCCGCGCTCCGGCTGCGCACGCGCCGCGAACCCGGCGCGACGCAGCCCGGCCTCGAGGAGGTCGCGCGCCCGCTCCGGGAGCTTCACCGCGTTGCCCGCGCGCGACGGCCCGTCGCGGAACGAGAAGGTGCCGCGGCCCTCGACGAACGCGCCGAGCACGATCGCGCGCACCTGCTCGACGAGCGCGTCGTAGAGCTGGTCCGGCGCGAGCAGGCGGGCATCGACGAGGACCTGTCCGAGGGGATGGCCCTCACGGACGCGTTCGGCGCTGCGAGCGAGGTCCTCGGCCGACACGACGCCGAGCCGCAGCAGCACTCCGCCGAGCCGCTCCGCGGCGTCGTCCGACGTCGCGAACACGACCTGCCCGTCGCGGAACGCGACCTCCAGCCGGCGTGGCCGGGCGCCCTCGACGTCCAGCGTCAGCTCGCCGGTGCGGTGCGTCGACGAGAGGAGCTGGAACAGCTCGGCGAACGGCATCGCCGCGAGCGCTCCCCCGAACCAGGGATCGCCGCGCCTCAGCGCCGCCTGGATCTCCGCCGCGGTGCTCACCTGCCGGTGCTGCTCTTGACGAGCTCGGCGGCCCGACCAGCCACCTCGCCGATCGGCACCAGCGCGACGTCCTTCGCGCCGCGGAGCTTCCACTCCACGTTGCCGCCGGCCACGCCCTTCTTGCCGACCGCGATCCGCAGCGGGATGCCGACGAGGTCCGCGTCCTTGAACTTCACGCCCGCGCGCTCGTTCCGGTCGTCGTACAGCACCTCGACGCCGGCGGCCGCGAGCGCCGCGCAGACCTCCTCGGCGACCTTGGCCAGCTCGGGCTCCGGCCCGAGCGTGAGCACCGTCGCGTGGTACGGCGCGATGGCGAGTGGCCAGACGATCCCGTTCTCGTCGTGGTGGAGCTCGATCGCGGCGGCGAGGATGCGCTCGACGCCGATGCCGTAGCTGCCCATCACGATCGGCGTCTCGCCGCCGTCCGCCTTGAGGACGTTCGCCTTCATCGACACCGAGTACTTCGTGCCGAGCTTGAAGATGTGCCCCACCTCGAGCGCCTTGTAGACGTCGAGCGTGCCGTCGCACCGGGGGCATCCCTCGCCGGCCTTCACCGTCCGCAGCTCCGCCACCTTCGCGTGCGCGAGCAGGTCGCGCGCGACGTCGACGCCGCGCAGGTGGAAGCCGTCCTCGTTCGCGCCGGTGACCATGTTCTTGCGCTCGGCCAGCGACGGATCGACGAACACCGGCGCCTTCGTGAACTTCACGGCGCCGAGCGAGCCGGCGCGCGCGCCCATGAGGCCCGGGATCTCCTCCGGGTGCGCCGGGCGGATCACGGCCGCGCCCGTCGCGGTCTGCAGCTTCGCCTCGTTCAGCTCCTGGTCGCCCCGCACGACGGCCACGACGAGCTTCTCGTCGGCGACGTACACGAGCGTCTTGAGCTGCCGCCTCGCCGGGACGGAGTACGGCGCCCGCTCGAGCGCCTCGATCGTCAGGACGCCGGGGGTCGCGAACTTCTCGAGCTGCTGCGACCCAGGCTCGTCCGCCTCGGCCGGGATCCGCGACGTCGCGGTCTCGGTGTTCGCGGCGTAGCGGCACTTCGGACACGCGGCGACGAGGTCCTCGCCGGCCTCCGTGCGGACCATGAACTCCTGCGAGTGCGAGCCGCCCATCGAACCCGAGTGCGCCTGTACGCCGACGAAGTCGAGCCCGCAGCGCGTGAAGATCCGCTCGTACGCGCCGCGCTGGTCCTCGTAGCTCTTGTCGAGCCCCGCCGCGTCCACGTCGAAGGAGTAGGCGTCCTTCATCGTGAACTGGCGGACGCGCAGCAGCCCGGACTTCGGGCGCGGCTCGTCGCGGAACTTCGTCTGGATCTGGTACCAGACCTGCGGCAGCTGCCGGTACGAGCGCAGCTCGTCGCGAGCGATGGCGGTGAAGATCTCCTCGTGCGTCATGCCGAGGCAGTAGTCGCCGCCCTTGCGGTCCTTCAGGCGGAACATGTTGTCGCCCATGACCTCCCAGCGACCGCTCTCCTTCCAGATCTCGGCCGGGTGGAGCGCGGGCAGGTGGAACTCCTGCCCTCCGATGGCGTCCATCTCCTCGCGCACGATCTGCTCGATCTTCGAGAGCGACCGCTTCGCGAGCGGGAGGATGTCGTAGATGCCAGCGCCGAGCTGCCGGATGAACCCGGCGCGAACGAGCAGCTGGTGCGAGGCGACCTGCGCGTCGGCGGGAGCCTCCTTCAGCGTCGGGATGAAGAGCTGGGTGTACCGGGCGATCCGCATAGGCGGCGGGTTATACCGTGGCGAACCGCCACGGGTAAGCGCGCGATACCGCCCGTGATCCTGCGCCGAGGCGCGCGGTCCGAGATGCCCGCTCGGGCATCCCCCAACCGGCCAGCCCAAACCGTTGATCCGGCGCAAGACGGCCTCTTCCCTACGCAGCGGCAGAAGCACTAAACAGGAGTTTGCTTCGGTCCGGGGAACGCGAGGCGGAGGCTCCCTTTGAACTACGCGAGCGACCCCGGGTGCGGCCGAAGCCGTCGCCACGGCGTCGCCACGTGAGCAGCGGCTACTTCTTCGCAGCCGCCGCCCGCTCCTCGGAGATCCGGACCGCCTCGTCGACCAGCGCGTCCTCCAGCTCCTCGGCCTTCATGCGCTTCACGATCTCGCCGTTCCTGAACAGGAGGCCGACGCCCTTGTGTCCGAACGCGATGCCCACGTCGGCGGCGGCGGCCTCGCCGGGGCCGTTCACCTCGCAGCCCATGACCGCGACGTTCACCTCGCCCTTGAGCTGCGAGAGGCGCTGCTCGACGCGCTCCGCGATCGGGATCATCCCGACGCTGCAGCGGCCGCAGGTCGGGCACGCGGTGAGCGTCGCGCCGCCGAACTTGAGGCCGAGCCCCTTCAGCAGGATGCGCGCGACCTTCACCTCCTCGACCGGGTCCGCCGCGAGCGAGACGCGGATCGTGTCGCCGATCCCGTCGTTGAGCAGGAT
>DASSQI010000201.1:0-18237 GCA_035702585.1 Anaeromyxobacteraceae bacterium | reverse complement strand
CGATCTCCGTCCAGTTCGGCTTCGCGTGGATGCGGCGCTTACCTCGCGCCTCCCACTTGAAGTGCTTCACGACGTTCGTGACGTACGCACGGCGGCGATCGATCCCGGCCGCCTCGAGCGCCTTGTCGAGGAGCTTTCCCGCAGGGCCGATGAACGGATGGCCTTCCAGGTCCTCGCGATCGCCCGGCTGCTCGCCGACGAGGACGACGTCGGCTCGACGAGGCCCTTCGCCGAAGACGGTCTGCGTCCCGCGCTCCCACAGGTCACACGCGCGACACCCCGCGGCGGCTTCCTTCAGCGACGGGATCGTGGGTTGCTGCGGAACGAGGGGGGCGGCGGTACCGGACGCAGCTGGTCCCTCGTCGATCCGCGCGGCCTCCGCACGAGGTCCGCCGCTCGCGCGTCGGCTGCTGGTCAATCGCGGCGCACCCTCGCCGGGAGTTCCGCCGTTCCGCCGCCGAGGCTTGCGGGTCGTCGCCATCTGGATTCACCCGTACCTCGCGAGGGTGGGTCCCCCATCGCGGAAGGGGAAGGGTGCCGAGACCTGCGTCGGCGAGAAGCGTCCGGAGCGTCGCCGACCGGCGGCGGTCGAGGTCTGGCGAACCAAGACGTTCTTGCGCAGCAGGCAGGCGCGAGGCAGGAATGAGCGATGAGCGGGTTCGACTTCCGCAGCTGGGAAGAGGCGTACGCGGGTGAGCCGCCGTGGGAGATCGGCGCGCCACAGCCTGAGTTCCGCCGGCTCGCCGACGACGGAGAGATCCGCGGCGAGGTCGTCGACGTCGGCTGCGGTACCGGCGAGAACGCGCTGCTGCTCGCGTCGCGGGGTCACCTCGTCGTGGGGGTCGACGGAGCGGCGTCGGCGATCGCGCTGGCGAACAAGAAGGCGGTCGAGCGCCAGATCTCCGCGACGTTCCTGGTGCACGACGCGCTCGAGCTCGGCGCGCTCCGGTACCGGTTCACGACGGCGATCGACAGCGGCCTGTTCCACGTCTTCGACGACGACCGCCGCAAGCGCTACGTCGAGTCGGTGGCTGCGGCGCTCGGGTCCGGAGGCCAGCTGCACCTGCTCACGTTCAGCGACGCGGAACCTCCCGGACCGGGCCCCCGACGCGTCTCCGAGTACGAGATCCGGATGACCTTCCGGGAGCACTTCGTGCTTTCGCGCATCCGCGAGGCGACGTTCGAGCTCAACATCGAGCCCCGGAGCGCCCGGGCGTGGCTCGCCACGCTCACCCGCCTGTGACCCCCGCGACGCTGAGGCGCTCGGCGCCGCAACCCGTCTGGCGCGCATGCGACTGCGACGCGGGGCGTTAACCTCGGGCCCATGTCCACGGTCCTTTTTACCGGCTTCCCCGGCTTCCTCGGTTCCGAGCTCCTCCCCCGCGTCCTCGCACGGGATCCCGCCGCGCGCGCCGCCTGCATCGTGCAGCCGAAGTTCGCCGCGCTCGCCCGCCGACGCGCAGACGAGATCGGCGGGCGCCACCCCGCGCTCGCGAACCGAATCGATCTGGTCGAGGGGGACATCACGGTCGCGGGGCTCGGCCTCGTGAATGGCCCCGCTCGTGAGGACGTGACGGAGGTCTACCACCTGGCGGCGGTCTACGACCTTTCGGTCGGTCGCGACCTCGGCCTGCGCGTGAACGTGGACGGCACCCGCAACGTGCTCGACTACGCGTCGCAATGCCCGGCGCTGAACCGGCTGCAGTACGTCAGCACCTGCTACGTGAGCGGCAAGTACGAGGGCGTCTTCTCCGAGGACGACCTCGAGGCCGGTCAGCAGTTCAACAACTACTACGAGGAGACGAAGTATCTGGCCGAGATCGAGGTCCGGAAGCGCATGCGCGCCGGGCTGCCGGCGACGATCTACCGGCCCGCCATCGTCGTCGGCGACAGCTCGACCGGCGCCACGCAGAAGTACGACGGGCCGTACTACGTGATCCGCTGGATCCTGAGGCAACCCGCCGTCGCGTTCCTGCCGGTCGTCGGCGACCCCGAGGTCGTCCGGCTGAACGTCGTTCCGCGCGACTTCGTCGTCGACGCGATCGCGTACCTCTCCGGCATCGATCGCTCGAAGGGCAAGACGTACCAGCTCGCGGATCCCGAGCCGCCGTCCATCGACGAGATGCTCCAGCTCATCTCGCGCGCCACCCATCACCGCATCGTCCGCATCCCCCTGCCGATCAACGTCGCGAAGCTCGCGATCGATCGGGTCCCGGGCGTCTATCGCGTGATGGGGATCCCCTCGAGCGCGGTCGACTACTTCGTCCACCCGACGCGCTACGGGACGGCGAACACCCAGGCCGATCTCGTCGGCAGCGGCGTCCACGTGCCCCGCTTCGCGGAGTACGTCGACCGCCTCGTCGCTTTCGTCCGCACGCACCCGGAGATCAGCTCCGCGGCGATGGTCTGAGCGGCCGTCCCGGACTGCATTCTCGACGAAGAAGCGCCCGAAACTTGATTTGAATAGCGCCTCGTCGATGCTCGTCTTCAATCGACGCGAGCCGCGGCGGCGGGGGGCTGCGGCGTGTCGCCACGGGTTGAAACCGCACCAATGCGATGGGTGCCGTCGTGGGGTTCCCCCGGAGTCGTCATTCTAAGTGATTGCTGACCTCGCCCCAACGGCCTACGGTTCACGTTGCGTGACGGACCCCGTTAAGCACATCCTGGTCGTGGAGGACGCGGCGGAGCTGCGCGACGCCGTGCGGATCATGCTCGTGGACGCCGGGTTTCGCGTGTCGCTCGCGGAGGACGGCGATCAGGCGCTCCGGATCCTCCAGGCGGACCCGCTGCCCGACGCAGTGCTGCTCGACGTGCTGATGCCGGAGATGGACGGGGCCGAGTTCCTCTCGCGGGTTCGCGAGCAGCCGCGGCTCGCCAACATCCGGGTCGGAGTGATGACGGGGATCGCGACGAGCCTCGTCGCGAAGCTCATCCGCGCCGACGTCTTCCTGTTCAAGCCGTTCGCCGAGCGCGAGCTGCTCCAGGCCGTGCGCGAGCTGCTCCGCGCGCCGCGGTGAACGGACGGCTCGTACTCCTGGCCGATGGTCTGGAAGCGGGACAGCAGAACAGCGCTCGCAAAAAGAAACAGGGGCTCCGGTGTTCCGGAACCCCTGCGTTTACTGGCTCCCCAGGCAAGACTCGAACTTGCGACCCAGTGATTAACAGTCACTTGCTCTGCCAACTGAGCTACTGGGGAATGCGTGTGGGGTGCGAATCCTACGAATGGGACCCCCTCGTGTCAACGGCAGCCCCAGGGTGAAAACGACGATTCAGCAGCCGCTCCACCCGGCCGCCGGCCACGAGGCTGTCCACGATGTCCGGCACGTCCTCGACGCGCACGTGCGCGTACCAGACGCCCTCGGGGTACACGACGACGGAGGGGCCGTCCGCGCACGCGTCGAGGCACCCCGAGGAGTTCGCACGAATGGCGCCGGCCAGACCGCGCCGCTTCAGCTCGGCCTTGAGCGCCTCGCGGATGGCGGGGCTCCCCTTGGCGCCGCAGCTGCCGCGGGGATCGTCCGCGGGTCGCACGTTCTCGCAGACGAAGACGTGGTGCCGGAAGCGGCTCATGGCCTCGTTCTAGCGAGCGTGGCGTGCGAGGACCACCGCTAAACCGCCACACGCTCCGCTGGCTCGACGTCAGGGGTGGGCTTACGATGCGCGCGTGGTGCGTATCCGCGCGGTCGTCACCGATCTCGACAACACGCTGTACCCCTGGGTGGACTACATCGTGCCCAGCCTCGAGGCGATGGTGGCGTCGCTCGCCGCCACGACCGGGCTGCCGCGCATCCGCATCGTCCAGTCGCTCAAGGCCGTCTACACGAAGTACGAGTCGAACGAGTACCCGTTCGCGATCCAGGAGTCCGATCTCTTCTCACCGTACGAGCGCGATCCCGACTCGTTCCTGCACCTCGTCGTCGATCCCGCGCGCCGCGCGTTCAAGGAAGCTCGCGAGCGGTTCCTGCGGCCCTATCCGACCGTCGCCGCGACGCTCGACGCGGTCCGCGCGCGCGGCCTCGAGCTCATCGCGCTGACGGACGCCCCGCGAAACGCCGCCGAGCTGCGGCTGAAGTGGCTCGGGCTCGATCGACACTTCGACGCGCTGTACACGCTGCCCGGATACCCGCTGCCAGCCCACGTGCACCCGGACATCCGCCGCCGCGAGGCCGCGGGTCATTACCGCGGCAGGGCCGAGGTCGTGGAGCTCCCGCGCGAGGCGGAGAAGCCGAGCCCGATCGGACTGCAGCGCATCCTCGCGGACTTCGAGCTCGACCCGGCCGAGGTCGTCTACGTCGGCGACAACCCGGTGAAGGACATGATCGTCGCGCAGGAGTGCGGAGTCGTCGGCGTCTGGGCGGAGTACGGCACGTACGTCTCGAACGAGTATCGCGAGCGGCTGCAGGTCATCTCCGCTCAGTCGGTGACGCGCCGCCACGTCTCCGACGACGTCGCGGAGGGGCGGCCGCGCGTCGAGCGGTGGCCGCTCGCGATCTCTTCGTTCTCGCAGGTGCTCGACGTCGTGGACGGGATGCGCTGGACGAAGCCGACGGTCCCGGAGAAGCGCCGCGCGCGTCCGAAGCGGGGGAGCAACGGATGAAGGTGGTGGCGCAGTACTCGGACCTCGCGTCCCGGCGCGTGCTCGTGACCGGCGCCTCGAGCGGCATAGGCCTCGGCGTGGCGGAGGCGCTGCTCGAGCAGGGGGCGAGCGTCGCGATCCAGTTCAGGGCGAACCGCGCGCCGGCCGAGGCGCTGGCCGCGCGGTTCCCGGGGCGCGCCGCGGTGGTGCAGGCGGACCTCGGCGACGAGCAGGGGTGTGTCGACGCCGTCCGCGCGTCGGCCACTTCGCTCGGCGGGCTCGACGGGCTCGTGCACTCCGCGGGGATCTGGAGCGAGGGCGCCATCGAGCGGATGACGGCGTCGAAGCTCGAGGAGATCTTCCGCGTGAACACCTTCAGCGCGTTCTACCTCGTGCGGGAGGCGCTGCCCTGGCTGCGCCGCCGCGAGCGCGGCCGCGGCTCGATCGTGTTCGTCGGCTCCACCGCCGGGCAGCGTGGCGAGCCCGGCCACTCGCACTACGCGGCCTCGAAGGGCGCGCTCCAGTCGCTCTCGATGAGCCTCGCCGTCGAGCTCGCGCCCGACGTGCGCGTGAACCTCGTCTCGCCGGGCTGGGTGCGCACGCCGATGGCGGAGGCGGAGCTCGCCTCCGACCTCGGCCGCGCCATCGAGGCGACCGTGCCGAACAGGCGCGTCGCGGACGTCGAGGACGTGGTGCACGCGGCGCTGTACCTGTCGAGCGAGGCGTCGGGCCACCTCGTCGGCGAGGACCTCTGCGTCTCCGGAGGCGCGCTCCTCGTCGTGCCGCGTGGGCAGGTGGTGCCGCGCGGCTGAGCCTCGCCGGCAGGTCTCGCGCCATTCACTCGACGTGCCGGTATGGACGTGTGGCGGTGCCCTCGCGGTGCGACGCGGTCGAGCGCCGCGATGGGATCACGGGTGCGCCGGCGCGGGCGACTCACCGAGCCAGGAGGCATCGGTCGCGCGGCGGACCTCGCGCACCGTCACCTCGAAGCGGAGCGTCTTGCCGGCGAGCGGGTGGTTCAGGTCGACGATGACGTCGTCGTCCCTGACTTCCACGATCGAGAACGGGATCATGTCGCCGTCGGGCGCCTGGAGCATCAGCTCCTGTCCGCGGTCGAGCTCCACGTCGTCGGGGAACGCGCTCCTCGGGACCGTGTCGATGCCGGCGGGATCGCGGGGGCCGAACGCCTCCTCCGGACGCAGGACGACCTCGCGCCTGTCGCCCACCTGCAGGCCCTCGAGCGCGCGCTCGAGCCCGTGGAAGATCTGGCCTTCGCCGTGCATGTAGGTGAGCGGCGCTCCCGGTGAAGAAGCGTCGAGGATGCGGCCGTCATCGAGCCGCATCACGTAGTCCAGACCGACCTGGCACCCGGCCTCGATCCGCATGGCTGCCTCCATGCTGCGAACGTGGTGCCGCTCCGGGAGCGTGACCAGTAGCTGCCCCCGTGGGTCGTCCGACGGCACTCTCGACATGGTCGTCTGACGGCACTCTCGACACCCGGGTCGCCGGGTCAGGCGTGTCCCCACCGGCGTCGCAGCGCCCACTCCGCCCCCACGAGGAGCGAGAGGGCGAGCAGCGTCCACGCGCGATCCCACAGCGGCAGGTCCTCGCGCCGGCCGACCTCCACCACCTCGGCGGCCGCGAGCGGAAGCTCCGGCAGCCGATCGCCGGCGCTCAGAGCGCGGCCTCCGGTCGCGTCCGCCAGCTCGCGGAGGAGCGCCGCGTCCGGCGCGACGTCGAGGTCCTCCGCGCCGGCTGTGCGCACGGCGACGGCTGCCGTCGCCTTCTCGCGCGGCGACTCGGGAGGGCAGGGCGCGTCGGGTCCGCAGCGCGTCGCGACGCTCGCCTGGACGCGGAATGCCCCCGGCGTGCCCGGCGGCGGCGCTCGGACGTGCGCGGTGCCGTCCGGCCCGATGGTGCCCTCCGCCTGAGAGGCGGTGCCGCCGTCCTCGCCGATGAGCTCGATGTGCACCGGTGCGCCCGCGGCCGGCCGCCAGTCGGGAGCCGACGCGGTGACCGTGATGCCGATCGGCTGGCCGAGATCCGCCTCGCGGGTGTCGGGGTCCACCCTCACCGACGCGAGCTCCGGGTCGCGCACCATCCATCGCAGCGCGTTGGTCCAGAACCGCTGGTAGGCGCGCGTCGAGCCGCCCTGCTCGGCCGCGAGGAACCCCCAGAACCAGCTCGAGTCGGTGGTGACCGCGAGCGTGCGCCCCGCGCCCACCTCCCGCACCGCGACGAGCGGCGCCGGCCGGCCCGCGACCACGACGCTCGGCGCCTCGAGCAGCACGCGCGACCCGCTCGCGGCCGGCAGCGCCCGCGTCCGGTTCAGCAGCGGGAGCGGCGGGAGCGCTGCCCACGCTGCGGTGTTCGCGACGTCACCGGCGACGAGGTTCGTCACGGGGTGCCGGTGGCCCTCGCTCGTGAGCTTCGGGCGGAACTCCTCCACCGCGAGGCCCAGCCCCTCGAGCGACTCGACCGGCAGCACCTCGGCGAGCGACGTCGCGGCGTAGCGCCCCTCGCCGAAGCTCTGCTCCCCGCCGAGCATCGCGAACGCGCCGCCGTTCCTCACGTACTCGCTGATCGCCGGGAGGTGCCGCTCGATGTCGAGCGAGCGATACGGCTGGTACGCGAAGTTCACGAAGATGACGGCGTCGAACGTCCGCAGCTGCTCGCCGAAGATCTCCGCGACGGGGAACGGGATGAGCGAGAGCTCGTCCTGCGGTCCCGCGCGATCCATCACGCCGCGCAGGATGTAGAAGCTGACGAGATCGACGTTCGGGTCCTGCTTCAGGAGCCCGCGCAGGAACCGCTCGTCCCAGCTCGGACGACCGGCGACGAGCAGGACGCGGACGCGATCGCGGATCACCCGCAGCACGAACGAGCGGGCGTTGTTCTGCGACAGCGCCTCGCCGGGGAGCACGGGCGCCGCGACGGTGAGCACGAACGTGCCGGTCGCGTCGGGCGCGAACGAGAGCGGCACGGTGACGCGGCCTTCCCGCAGCTCGACCGACTTCTGCGTCACGGTCGCGCCGTCCCGGCGCAGGGCGACCGTCACCCGCTCCCCGTCGAACCCGCGCGAGGCGACCGTCGCCTCCACCGTGATGGTGTTGCGGACGAAGGCGAACTCGTCCACCGCGATCCGCTCGACCGCGACGTCCCTCGGCGCGTCGCGACCGGTCGCGACCGTCGAGATCGGCGCTCCGAGCGCACGCAGCCGCTCCCGCGCGGCCGGGTCGATGCCGCTCGCGAGCGCGCCGTGGTCGGCGCCGTCCGAGACGATCAGCGCGCCGGCGAGGCGTCGCCCCGAGCCCCCCTGCGCCACGCTCGAGAGGGCGCCGAGCAGATCGGTGGTGGCGCCGTCCGCGCGCGCCGCGCGCCCCAGCGTCGCGGGGTCCGACGCGGTCACGTCGCCCGAGAAGGCGTACCACTCGAGCGTCACGCGATCGCCGAGCCGCTCCAGCGCCGCGCGGTTGTCGCGGATGAACTCTGCGGCGGCGCTCGCTCGCGACGGCCCGCCGGCCTCCGTCGGAAACGCCATCGAGCGGGAGACGTCGACCAGGACCGCGAGGCGGTTCTTCACGCGCGCCGTCTGGACGACCTGCAACGCCGGCTCGAGGAGCAGCAGGATCGCGAGCACCGCCGAGCCGGCGCGCAGCCCGACGAGCACGGCCCGGCGCCGCGGACGCGTCTCGGTGCGGAGCCCGCGCCACGCGAGGAGCACCGACGCCAGCGCCACCGCGCCGAGCAGCACGAGGGCCCACGTCGGCCAGGGCGACGCGGCGATGAGCCGCCATGCTCGAGACGTGGATTCCATCAGCTGCGCCGCTTCATGATGAACGGGATGTGGACGGCGTCGTCCTTGTAGTCGGTGCAGAGCGCGTACATCGCGATGTTGACGCCGAGCCGGAAGGTCGATTCGCGCTGCGACTCGCCGCCCGGCGTGCACTCGAACTCCCAGTCACCGAGCGGACCCCGCGCCCACGCGCCGGCGAGGTCGTTCTGCGAGTAGAGGACCGCGACGCGGCCGCCGATCACCTGCGCCTCGAGCCAGGGCTTCGTGAGCGCGCGCCCCCCGATGCGGTCGAGCAGGTAGAACGACTTGTGGATGACGTGATCGCGCGGCAGCCTGCCCAGCGGCGACGTCGGCAGCAGGAGCGCGAGCTCGCGCCGCACCGACGCGTCGAAGCCGCTCCCGTCGGAGGTGTCGGCCGCGTCGACGAGCAGGAACCCGCCGTACTGGAGGTGGCGCCGGAGCGCGACGCGCTGGGCCTCGTCGAACGGAGGCATCGGGCCGTCGCCGGCGAGGTAGAGCATCGGGTACCGGTGGAGGCCCGGGCCGATGCGCACGCGGGCGGCGTCGGTGCCGGTCTCGATGCTCGTGCGCTGGGCGATCTCCCAGGAGAGGCGACGGAGCGCCGTCGGCCGAGGGTTCCAGCGGCCGCCGTGCTCGATGTGCCCGATGACGAGGCGCGAGGTGTCGGGGAGCTCCTCCGCGCGGCCCCAGCGAGGCAGGGCCACGGCGGCTGCGGCCGCCGCCGCGACCTTGAGGAACCCGCGCCGATCCATCGCGCAAACATAGCCCGGCGCGTGCGCACGGCGCTGGCTCGCCGACGTCGCACGACCTGCCTCGAGGGCGACCTTGCCCACGCCTCCCTTACCTCGCCGGGGCGGGGGCGCTCTGGTAGATTGCCGGGCCGTGGCGACGACCGAGTATCTTCAACCCGTCGCGCGCGAGCTCCCGCGCGGCGTCGCGTGGCTGCAGAGCCTCCCGTGGCCGGCTGCGGCGGCGCTCCTCGGCCTGGGGCTGCTCGGCCTCGTGCTCGGCGCACGCCACCGCCGCTCCGTGGCCGCGGTGGGTGGGCTCGTCGCAGGCGCCATCGCCGGCCTCACGCTCGCGGGCCCGGCGCTGCGCTCCGCGTCCTTGAGCCCCACGGCCTCGGCGCTGCTGTGCGGCGCAGCCGTCGCCGCGCTCTCGTTCGCGGTTCCCTGGGTCTTTCCGTTCACGCTCGGCGCCGTCATCGGCGCCCCGCTGGGGGCGATGCTGCCGGTGGGCATGCCGGCGCTGGGCCCGGTGCTCGGCGCGGTCGCGGTCGGGGGCGTGCTCGTCATCGGCTCGAAGCTCGTCGCGGCCTCCGCGGCGGGGCTGCTGGGCGGCGCGATGGTCGTCGCTGGTGCGATCGCGATCTCTCGCGGCGTGCCAGTCCTGGCGCCGCTCGCGGCGCACCCGATGGTCGCCGTCGGCGTCGCGCTGGTCCTCGGCGTCGCGGGTGCCGCGGCCCAGGTCGAGGGGGCGTGGGGCTCCGCGCCGGCGAAGAAGGTGCGCAAGCCGGCGCTCCAGCAGCCTGCGGTGTCGAGGGACGACTGATCACTCGCCGGGCGTGAGCAGCTCGAAGTCCGGGATCTCCGTCTTCAGGTACTCGCGCAGCCGCTTCGTGAGCTTCGCCTCGATCTGGCGCGCCCGCTCGCGGGTGAGGCGGAAGTGATCGCCGACCTGCTGCAGCGTGAGCGGCTCGACGCCGTCGGGCGGCAGCAGGCGGTGCTCGAAGATGTAGCGCTCCTTCTCGTCGCGGATGGTCTTCGCGAACGCGGCCAGCTTCTCGCGGAAGATGCGCTTCAGCTCCTCGTTCCCCATCTGCTCGCCGGGGTCGCTCGTGGCCGCCTCCATGCGGTCCATCCGGCTCTGGCGTGCCTCGTCGCCGTCGCCGCCGAGCGGCGCGTCGAGCGAGACGTCGTCGCCGGCCATGCGCGCCGCCATCTCCTCGACCTCGTGCTCCTGCACCTGCAAGTTCTTCGCGAGGAGCTTCGGCGTCGGATCGATGCCGCGCGCGAGGAGCTTCTCGCGCTCCTTCGAGAGGTTGAAGAACAGCTTCCGCTGCGCCTGGGTGGTGCCGAGCTTCACCATCCGCCAGTTCTCCATGATGAACCGGATGATGTACGCGCGGATCCACCAGGCCGCGTAGGACGACAGCTTCACGCCGCGCAGCGGGTCGTACTTCTTCACCGCCTGCATGAGGCCCATGTTCCCTTCCTGGATGAGGTCCAGGAGGTTGAACGCGCTGCGGCGGTACTCGTTCGCAATCTTCACGACCAATCGGAGATTGGACGTGACCAGCCGGTACGCGGCGTCGACGTCGCCCGTCTCGTGATAGCGCAGCGCGAGCGCGTGCTCCTCCTCGCGCGAGAGGAGCGGGTGCCGCTGCACCTCGGCCATGTACGCCCGCAGCGGGTCCCAGTGGACGATCCGGCCGCTGCCGGCTGGCTCGCCGCGAACGGGGAGGGCGGGGAGCGGACGATCGGGCGTGCCCGTATCCGGTACTCCCGCGACCTCACCGGCCGGCGCCTTCTCGCGTTCGTCGGGCATTCGGGACCCGGCGCGCCCGATCGTGCAGCGCCGCGCCGGTGTCGTTGTGATATAGGGGTGCGCCCATTCTTGCAAGGGACGACGTGGACCAGCAAAACGACCAAAACCCATCCGAGCAAGGCGCGGCGTCCGACTACGTCGCCGCTTCCTCGTTCGACGACCTGAACCTGTCCGAGCCCGTTCGCAAGGGGGTGGCCGACCGCGGCTACACCGCGCCCACGCCGGTACAGGCTGCGACGTTCCGCCCGATCATGGCGGGACGCGACGTGATCGTCCGCTCCAAGACCGGCACCGGCAAGACGGCGGCGTTCGGGATCCCGATGCTCGAGCGGATCCCGGCGGGTCGGCGGAGGACGTCCGGGATCGTGCTGTGCCCGACGCGCGAGCTCGCGCTGCAGGTCGCGCAGGAGATCGCCGGGCTCGGCGCCCACAAGGATCTCACCGTGCTCGCGGTGTACGGCGGCGCTGCGATGGGAGAGCAGACGGAGAAGCTGCGCGCCGGCGCCGAGATCGTGGTCGGCACCCCCGGCCGCATCATCGACCACATCAACCGCGGCAACCTGAAGCTCGACGGCGTCATGATCGCCTGCCTCGACGAGGCGGACGAGATGCTCAACATGGGCTTCTTCGAGGACGTGACGAAGATCCTCGACTACCTGCCCGCGGACGTGCAGCAGCTCCTGTTCTCGGCGACCGTCCCGGCCGACATCGAGCAGCTCATCCACAAGTACCTCACGTCGCCGGAGACGATCCTGCTCTCGGGGGACGAGTACAGCGTCGAGAACATCCAGAACGTCATCTATCCGACGGTCGAGACGTACCCGAAGCCGCGGAACCTCCTCTACATGATCGAGACGGAGGAGCCCGAGACCGCGATCGTGTTCGCGAACACGCGCAACGACACCGCGCTCGTCGCCGCGGTGCTCAACCGCAACGGCTACGACGCCGAGCTCCTGAACGGCGATCTCCCGCAGAAGGAGCGCGAGCGGGTCATGGCGAAGGTGAAGCGCGGCGAGGTGCGCTTCATGGTCGCGACCGACATCGCTGCGCGCGGCATCGACATCTCGGATCTCTCCCACGTCATCAATTACTCGCTGCCCGAGGACCCCGCGGTGTACCTGCACCGCGTCGGCCGGACCGGCCGCATCGGCAAGAAGGGCACCGCGATCTCGCTCGTATCCGGCGCCGAGATGATGACGCTGAAGGCCCTCCAGACGAAGTACGGCATCGCGTTCGAGGAGCGGAAGCTCCCGACGCGCGAGGAGGCGCGCCGTCGCTGGGTCGATCGACACGTCTCCGAGCTCAAGGAGGCGATGAGCTCCTCGATCTACGAGGGGTTCATTCCGCTCGCGCAGGAGCTGCGTGAGCGCCCGGGCGGCGACCTGCTGGTTGCCTTCGCGCTCAAGTACTTCTTCACGAGTCATCGCATCGAGAAGGTCCAGGACCGCGAGAAGGCGGAGCACAAGAAGGAAGAGCGCGTGCGGCGCGAGCAGACGACGCCGCAGAAGGCTGCCTCGCAGAAGGACGGCCACCCCCGCCGCGAACGCTCCCGCCGCGAGGGGCGGCCTCAGCGATCCGCATCGACGGAGGCTCGAGCCGAAGGAGGCGCACCGCGCGCAGAGGGAGCGTCCCGCGCAGAGGGCGCAGCGCGCGACGAGGCGGCGCCGCGCGAACGGCGTGCGCCTCGCGAAGAGGGAGCGTCCCGCGCAGAGGGAGCGTCCCGCGCAGCGGAAGCGTCATCCCGGGGAGAGGGAGCTTCGGCGAACGCTGAACCGCAGCGAGACGAGCGGAAGAGGCGACGCCGCCGTCGCCGCGGCGGTCGGCGCGAGGGTGAGCACACCGCGGGACACGGGTCCGGCGAGGGTGACGCGAGCAACGCAGCGCCGGCCGGTGGCGCCGAAGGCGCTGGCTCCGGCGGCGGCCGCAGCGGCGCCGGCGGAAATGGCTCCGCTGGTGGAAACGGCGGCGGCAGCACCGGGGGCGAGCCGGTCTGATACAGCGAGCCGGCCTCAGCGGCCGGCTCGCGGCGACGCCTCGCCAGCGGGCCAGCTCGCGGCGACGCCTCGCCACGAGGCCGCCTTCGAGACGAGCGCCGGCTACAGCATCGCGACGCTGTTGCCGACCAGCGCCTGGCGCAGCGGCGCGATCTTCGCCTCGAAGTCGGCGCGGTACTTCGCGGCGACCGGCGACTCGCGCGGCACCTTCAGGCCGAGCGGGTTCAGGAAGTCGCCGTCGCGTCGGACGGCGAAGTGCAGGTGCGGCCCGGTGGAGCGCCCGGTCGTACCGACCGCGCCGATCATCTGCCTCTGCTGCACGCGCGATCCGAGACGCACCGCGATCGACGACAGGTGGCAGTAGATGCTGGTGAGGCCGTTGCGGTGCTTGATGCCGACCATCTTGCCGCACGCGCCGTTCCAGCCGGCGGTCTCGACGGTGCCTTCTCCGACGGCCCACACCGGCGTGCCGGTCGGCGCGCCGTAGTCGACGCCCTGGTGCTGCTTCTGGTAGCCGAGGATCGGGTGCCGCCGGTTGCCGAACCCGGACGTCACCACCGCGTACTTGAGCGGAGACTTGAGGAAGCCGCGGCGCGCACTGTTGCCGTTCTCGTCGTAGTAGGACGGCGACGAGCCGGGCTCGGCGTACCGGAACAGCCGCTTCATCCCCGTCGCGCTGCCGTCGTACTCGGCGGCGAGCACCTCGCCGTAGCGCAGCAGCTTGCCCTCGGCGAGCACCTTCTCGACGAGCAGCTTCAGGCGATCGCCGGGGTGGACGTCCTGGTAGAAGTCGACGTCCCACGCGAGCACGTCGGCCGCCGCGACCGCCAGCGCCGGGTCCTCTCCGCTGCGATGGAGCGAGTCGTAGACCGAGTTCGCGATGTCGACCGCGACGAGCGCGACCTCGCGCGTGATCGAGACCTCGCGCTTGCGCGCCTGGAGCGACCCCGCGCCATTGGGCTCGACGATCCACTCGTCGGCGGGTCCCTGCCGATAGGAGAACCGGCGCAGGCCCGTCTGACCCTCCACGCGCTCGACGCGGAGCTGATCGCCAGGCTTCGCGCGGCGGAACGGGAACATTCCGCGCAGGGCGCCCACGACGGCGTTCGCCTGCGCCGTCTCGACGCCGAGCGTCGCGAGCGCCTCTCCCACCGTCTGGTTGCGGCCGAGCCGCGCCGTGCGGACGAGCACCTTCAGCGGCGGCGGCTCCACGATCGCGGGCAGCGGCTGCGCCGTGGCGACGAGCTCGTCCTCCGGTGTGCTCAGCACCGGATCGCCGCGCCAGGCGCCGAGGGCGCCCAGCAGCGCCGTCACCATGATGATCGCGAGCGCGACGCCGGCGAAGAAGACCGGGGCGTGACGCGGGCCAGGGGGGAGGTTGGCAGGCCGGTGCACGGGCGGCACTGTACCAAGCGCGGGTGACAGCTCGAAGAGTTTTGCGCTGCGAACGGATGTGGGAACTCTGCGCACATCCGACGGCTCGCCGACACATCGGCGCGACCGTGCAGGCGCGGCGGACGTGAGCGGTGCCTCGCTACAAATCCACGCGCTTGTCGGAGTGCTCGCGGCCGTCGTACCGCAGCATCACGCCTCGGCCGTCAACCTTCGTCACGACGTTCACCGGGCGGCGCCACATCGTCTGCACGTTGTGGAGCGTCTCGCGCGCGTAGTCCATCTTCAGGTCCACGCCGTCGTGCTTGTGCACGAGGAGCAGCTCGCCGCGGTTGTCGTGGTTGCCGTCCTCGACCGCGATGATCGGCTGGCCGAAGTTGGTCAGCATGTGGAGGAGCTTCTCCTTCACCTTCTTGAACTCGCGCTCGAGGATCTCCCAGCGCTGGTGCTTCTCGCTGTAACCGTACGTGAACATCCGCTGGTCGAGGCAGAACTCGAGGGTCAGGAACTCGTCGATGAACGTCACGTCGTTGTAGTGCTTGCGCACCTCGAAGATCTTGTCGCGGCCCGCCATCAGCTTGCGATCCCAGCGACGGCGCGCCTCGTACGAGTCGCACTCGTCGTACTCCTTGCCGAAGCGGCCCTTGTTCCAGCGGTCCTCGATGTCCCGCCACAGCTCGACGCCGAGCTTGTACGGGTTGAGCTGTCCGGGAGAGGTCGCGAGCGTGCCGGAGTGGTGATCGGCGTAGTCGATGATCTCCGACGCGTCGAGCACCTTCGTCGTCATGATCTTCGAGTGCCAGTACGTGGCCCAGCCCTCGTTCATGATCTTCGTCTGGCCCTGCGGCGCGAAGTAGTAGGACTCCTCACGGATGATCGAGAGGATGTCGTGCTCCCACGGCTCGAGCGGCGCGTGCTCGAGCAGGAACAGGACGATGTCGCGCTCCGGGTGCTCGGGGATCTTCCGCGCGCGCGCTCGCTCGTCGTCGAGCTTCTTCTGCTGCTGCGCGATGTACTCGGGTGGGTTGATGTAGCGCCGCATGTACTCGCGGTCGGCCTTGAACCCGGCCGCGACGAGCGTCTGCTGCTCCTGCTCGACGCGCGGGTCGGGGCGGCGGCGCACGTACGGCGACTGGTAGTCGATGAGGTTCTCGAGCGAGAGGCAGCGGTCGATGAAGTCCTCGACCTTCTCGACGCCGAGGCTGTCGTACCACCGGCGCACGCGCGTCGAGTGGTTCGCCATCTGGTCCATCATCTTCCGGTTGGTGTGCCGGAACATGAAGTTGTTCTTGAAGAAGTCGACGTGCCCGAACACGTGCGCCATGACCAGCTTCTGGTCGACGTCCATGTTCGACTCGAGCAGGTACGCGTACGAGGGGTCGTTGTTGATGACCATCTCGTAGATCTTCGACAGCCCGTACTCGTACCCCTTCGACAGCCGCTCGTACTCCATGCCGAAGCGCCAGTGCGGGTAGCGGGTCGGGAAGCCGCCGTAGGCGGCGACCATGTTGATCTCGTCGAAGCCGAGCACCTCGAACACCGTGTCGTAGAAGTCGAGCCCGAACGCACGCGCGTGCGCCTCGATCTGCTTGCGGATGTCGTAGAGATGGGCGGGGAGCGACGTGTGCTTTCTGGTCATCGAGTCCTCGTCCGCCCTCACTTCCCCTTGCCGAGGAACTGCTTGATGGAGGCGTAGATCGCCTCCTTGTCCGAGATCTCCGACAGGGAGACGTTCTCGCCGGCGCCGACGGTGTCGCGGAGGTCCTTGATGAACTGGCCGGAGCCGTAGGGGCTCTCGACCTGGCCGTAGCAGAAGAGGTTCACGGCCGGCAGGATGGCGTTCTTCAGGAGATCGACGCAGAGCCGCGTGTCGTCGGCGCTCCAGTTGTCTCCGTCGGAGAAGTGGAACGGGTACACGTTCCACGCGCTCGGCGCGTACTCCGCCTCGATCATCTCCTTGCAGAGCTTGTACGCCGACGAGATCATCGTCCCGCCGGACTCGCGCGTGTGGAAGAACGTCTCGCGGTCCACCTCGCGCGCGACGGCGTCGTGGATGATGTAGCGGGTCTCGAGGCCCTTGTAGTGCTTCCGGAGCCACGTATCGATCCAGAAGGACTCGATGCGGACGATCTCCTTCTGCTCGTCGCCCATCGAGCCCGACACGTCCATCATGTAGATGACGACGGCGTTGGTCTCGGGGAGCGGGACCTGCTTCCAGGTGCGGTAGCGTCGATCCTCGCGCACCGGCACGATCATCGGCTTGTGCCAGTTGTACGAGCCGCTCGCGATCTGCCGCCGCAGCGCCTGCTTGTAGGTGCGCTTGAAGTGACGCAGCGACTCGGGGCCCGACGGCGCGACGCCGGTGTACTTGATGCGGGTGGCGACGATCCGGTCCTTGCCGCGCGGCTGGATGCGCGGGAGCTGCAGCTCCTCGCCGAGGATGTCGGCGAGCTCCTCGAGCGAGACGTCCACCTCGAGGATGTGCTGGCCCTCGCCCGATCCCGCCTTGCCGCTGCCGTCGCCCTCTGACGGCGACAGCGGGTCGCCCGGGTCGCCGTCGCCCTGACCGACGCCGCCCTGCTGCTTCTCGCCGTAGCGGAAGTGCGGGATGTCGATGGTCGGCACGGGGATGGTGATGAAGTCCTTCCCCTTCTTGCCGATCATCTCTCCCTTCTGGACGTACTTCTTCAGGTTGTTCTTGATGCGACCGCGCACGATGTCGCGGAACCGGGCGTGGTCCTGCTTGATCTTCAGGGACATGCCGCCGCCTTCGCCCGGGCCAATCGAGCCCCGCTATTCCTTCGCGTCGCCGCGCGCGAAGATCGACGCGACGAAGTTGAGGACGTCCGTCGAGCAGACCTCGCAGTAGCCGTAGTTCTTGATGAGCCGCTGCTTGACGACGTCGATCTTCTCCTGCGTGTCGCGGTCGACCACGCTCGAGACGAGGTTCTTCAGCTTGATCGAGTCCTTCTGGTCCTCGAACAGCTTCAGCTCGAGCGCCTTGTGGAGCCGCTCGTTCGTCCGGTAGTTGAACGTCTTCCCCTCGACCGCGAGCGCGCCGATGTAGTTCATGATCTCGCGACGGAAGTCGTCCTTGCGCGTCTCGGCGATGTCGATCTTCTCCTCGATCGACCGCATGAGCCGCTCGTCCGGCTCCTCGTACTGGCCCGTGTACTTGTTCCGGACCTTCTCCTTCTGCGTGTACGCCTTGATGTTGTCGATGTAGTTGGCGCAGAGCTTCGTGATCGCGTCCTCGTCGGCGCTGATCGCGCGCTGGACCTCGTTCTTGACGGTGTCCTCGTACTCGCGCTTCACGTCGCCGAGCAGATCGCGGAAGCGCTTCCGCTGCTCGTCGGACGAGATGAGCGAGTGCTGCCGCAGCCCGGCCTCGAGCTCGTTCAGCACCATGAACGGGTTCACGCAGCCGCCGTCGCCCTTGTCGGAGACGAGGGCGTTCGAGATCTTGTCCTGGACGTAGCGCGGGCTGATGCCCTCCATGCCCTCGCGCACCGCCTCCTTGCGGAGCTCCTTGATGTTGTCCTCGGTGAAGTTCGGCAGCGTCTTGCCGTTGTAGAGCTTCATCTTCTGCAGCACCGTCAGGTTGTGCTTCTTCGGCTCTTCCAGCCGCGTCAGCACCGCCCACATCGCCGCGGTCTCCAGCGTGTGCGGCGCGATGTGCTTCCCGCGGATCTTCCGGCTGTTGTAGTCGCGGACGTAGATCTTCACCTCCTCGTCGAGCCGGGAGATGTAGGGGATGTCGATCTTCACGGTCCGGTCCCGCAGGGCCTCCATGAACTCGTTGCTCTGGAGCTTGCGGTACTCGGGCTCGTTCGTGTGCCCGACGATGACCTCGTCGATGTCGGTCTGCGGGAACTTCTTCGGCTTGATCTTGTGCTCCTGCGTCGCGCCGA
>DASSQI010000200.1:0-11281 GCA_035702585.1 Anaeromyxobacteraceae bacterium | reverse complement strand
GCACGTGCAGCGCGGGTGGCGGCTCACGTCGCTCCTCGACCAGTACGTCGAGATCGTCCCGGCGCAGATGCGCGTCGGGCCGAAGTGGTTCGAGGGATCGGCCGACGCGATCTACCAGAACCTGAACATCATCACGGACGAGGAGCCGGAGTGCACCTTCGTCTTCGGCGCCGATCACGTCTACCGGATGGACGTCCAGCAGATGCTCGACTTCCACAAGGAGAAGCGCGCCGACCTCACGGTGGCCGCGATCCCGATCCCGGTGGAGGAGGCGTCCGAGTTCGGCATCATCGAGGTGGACTCGGAGGGCCGCATGATCGGCTTCACCGAGAAGCCGAAGTCGGGCGCGAAGACCATCCCGGGCGACCCCACCCGCTGCCTCGCGTCGATGGGGAACTACCTCTTCACGACCGACGTGCTCGTGCAGGAGATCGTCCGCGACGCCGGCGACCCGAACTCCGCCCACGACTTCGGCAAGTCGATTGTCGCGTCGATCTGGGAGCGAAAGCGCGTCTACGTCTACGACTTCGCGACGAACGTGGTGCCGGGGCAGAGCGAGCGCGAGCGCGGCTACTGGCGCGACGTCGGGAGCCTCGACGCGTACTACCAGGCGAACATGGACCTCGTGGAGGTCGATCCGGTCTTCTCGCTCTACAACGACCGCTGGCCGATCTTCACGGTCCGCTACACGAGCCCGCCGGTGAAGTTCGTCTTCGCGAACGAGGCCGAGGGTCGCGTCGGCAAGGCGACCGACTCGCTCATCTCGGAGGGCTGCATCATCTCGGGCGGCCAGGTGAACCGCTCGATCCTCTCGCCGCGCGTGCGCATCAACAGCTACGCCCAGGTGGACGACACCCTCATCTTCGAGAACGTGAACATCGGACGGCACTGCAGGATCCGCCGCGCGATCATCGACAAGCACGTGGACATCCCCGCCGGGACGTCGATCGGCTACGACCTCGAGGAGGACCGGAAGCGGTTCCACGTCACGGAGAGTGGAATCGTCGTGATCCCGAAGGGAATGCGGCTGGGCAGTTAGCGCCGCGCGCTTCAGCGCGCGGAACAGCCCCCGCGGAGCAGTTCGTCAGCCGAACGATCGAGCGTTCGCAACGGCGCCGTTGCGGCACGGCGACGGCAGTGGTCTGCGACGCAATGCTTGCGTGCCACCTTCGGGTGCTCACGGCTTGGGGGCAGGCGCTAACGCGCGATGAAGCACGCGGGGTATTCTGCGCGCCCCATGAATCGGTACATCGGCATCGACGTCGGCGCGGAGACCGCCAAGGCGGTCGAGATCCTGAGCACGGACGGAACCTTCGCCATCGGGCGCCGCGCCCGCGTCGACCACCACAAGGACCCTGCGTCGGCCCTCCTCCCGATCCTGCGCGAGTGGGACTGGGAGTCGAGCCAGGGTGCCTTCGCGACCGGCCGGCTCGGGCGCCAGCTCACGGTGGGCCGCATCCCCGGGAAGCAGGCCCGCATCGCCGGCGCGCGCCACGTGCACGGCGACGAGCGCGCGGTCGTGATCGACATCGGCGCACACGGCTTCTCCGTCCTCGTGCTCGGCGACGACGGGCCCGAGTCATACCGCGAGAACCCCCGCTGCTCGCAGGGGACCGGCAACTTCCTCCGCCAGCTCGTGGAGCGGTTCGGCCTCACGCCCGAGGAGGCGGACGCGATCGCGGTGCAGGCGGCGCAGGCGGCGCCGCTCTCGGGCCGCTGCCCGGTCATCCTGAAGACCGACATGACGCACCTCGCGAACAAGGGCGAGGATCGTTCGCGCATCCTCGCCGGCCTGTTCGACGCCATCTGCGAGAACGTCCAGGTGCTGGTGAAGGCGCAGGGCGCCGCTCGCATGATCCTCGCCGGCGGGGTGGGGCGGTCGCAGCGCGTGCGCGACCGCTTCCGCGACTTCGCGGCGAAGCGCGGCATGCAGCTCCTCGAGCCGGCCAGCGAGGACGATCTCTTCCTCGACGCGATCGGCTGCGCCGTCATCGCCGCCCGCGACGGCGCCGAGCCCGTCCCGCCGCTCGACCGTCTCTTCGCGGACGCGGAGCACGGGTCGCTCGAGCGCCGTCCGCCGCTCTCGGAGGCGCTGCCCCAGGTCCGGCGCCTCAGCCGCTCGCAGCGCGAGGCGGGCGGGACCGCGCCGGTGGTCCTCGGCCTCGACATCGGCTCGACCGGCTCCAAGGCGGTCGCCGTCGACGTCGCGTCGCGCGAGCCGGTGTGGGAGGCGTACGTGCGCACCTCCGGCGATCCGGTCGGGGCCGCGCAGACGCTCGTGTCCGAGCTCGTCTCGGGGCCCGCGCGCGAGCGCCCCGTCGTCGGCGTGGGCGTGACCGGCAGCGGCCGCGAGATCGTGCGGTCGCTCATGGCGACCTGCTACGGGCCCGAGCGCGTGTTCGTCGTGAACGAGATCGCGGCGCACGCCGAGGGCGCGCGCGCGTACGACCCGCGGGTCGACACCATCTTCGAGATCGGCGGCCAGGACGCGAAGTACATCCGTCTGCAGGAAGGCCGCATCGTCGACGCGGCGATGAACGAGGCGTGCAGCGCCGGGACGGGGTCGTTCATCGAGGAGCAGGGGCGCCGGCTCGGCGGCCTCGACGCGGCGGCGCTGGCGAAGGCGGCGATCGCGTCGGACGGCTGCATCGCGCTCGGCCAGCACTGCGCCGTGTTCATGGCCGAGATCCTCGACGAGGCGGCCGCGGCGGGCGCGGACCGCGAGCACATCATCGCGGGCCTCTACGACTCGGTCGTCCAGAACTACCTCAACCGCGTGAAGGGCTCTCGCTCCGTCGGCGAGGTCATCTTCTGCCAGGGCATGCCGTTCGCGGCGGACGCGCTCGCCGCGGCCGTGGCGCGGCAGACGCAGGCGGAGGTGATCGTGCCGCCCTCGCCGGGCACCGTCGGCGCCTTCGGCATCGCGCTCCTCGCGAGCGCCTCGCTGCGCGGCGACGCACCGCTCGATGCGAGCCGCTTCCTGCAGGCGAAGGTGGAGCGCAAGGAGACCTTCGTCTGCAAGTCGACGAGCGGCTGCGGCGGGTCCGGCAACGCGTGCCGCATCGACCGGCTCCGCACCGTCGTCGAGGGCGCGCGCCAGGCGTTCACGTGGGGCGGCGCGTGTTCGCTCTACGACAAGGGCACGCAGTCGCGGAAGCTCCCGGACGGCGCGCCGGATCCGTTCCGTGAGCGCGCCGCGCTCGTCGACGACCTCCTCACGCGGCTCGGGAGCACGCCCGGCGCGAAGCGCGTCGCGATCACCGAGGCGTTCCAGCTGAAGGCGCTGTTCCCGTACTTCGCGACGCTCCTGCGGCGGCTCGGGCTCGACCTGCACGTCGTCCGCGCCACCGGGCACGAGCAGCTGCGCCGCGGCATCGAGGCGGCGAACATCCCGTACTGCGCCCCGATGCAGCAGTACCACGGGCTCGTGGCCGAGATGGCGGCGTCGGACGCCGACGTGGTGTTCCTGCCGGTCATCCGCGATCTGCCTCCGGTGAAGGACGAGAAGCACACCTGGCTCTGCCCGATCGTCCAGGGCTCGAGCGACGTCGTGCGCTGGGACCTCGCGAAGCTGCTCGGGGATCGCGCGATCTCGCCGGTCTTCCGCAACGGTCCGGGCTTCCTCGAGTCGCCGCGGTTCCTCGGCGGAGTGGCGAAGCTGGCCGCGGAGCTCGGCGTCGGCGACGAGTCCACCTGGCGGCGCGCCCACGAGGACGCGCGCGCCGAGCAGCTCCGCTTCGAGCGGGCGCTCGAGGACATCGGGCGCCGTGCGCTCGAGCGCTGCCGCGAGGACGGCGTCATCGCGGTCGTGGTCCTCGGTCGCGCGTACACGATCCACGACGACGTCCTGAACTCGAACCTCCCGGTGCTGCTGCGCGAGCAGGGCGCGATCGCGATCCCGGCCGACTGCTACCCGACCCGCGACGAGACCCCGATCGTCCCCGGCGCGTTCTGGGGCTACACGCAGCGCATCCTCCGCGCCGCGTACGAGATCCGGCGCACGCCCGGCGTCTACGGCATCTTCGCGTCGAACTACGCCTGCGGCCCCGACAGCTTCACGCTCCACCACTACTCGCGGCTCATGGAGGGGAAGCCGTTCTCGATCATCGAGACCGACGGGCACTCCGGCGACGCGGGCACGAAGACCCGGGTCGAGGCCTTCCTGCACTGCGTGCGCGAGGACCTGCGGTCCGGCGCGAGCGGGTGCGGCGACGCCGCGGGGCTCTTGCAGGTGAACGCGCGCACGCTGCCGGACATCGCCGCGGCGGGCGCGCGCGTGCTGGTGCCGCCGATGGGCCCCGAGTCGGAGGCGCTCGCGGCCGCGATGCGGGGCTACGGCGTCGCGGCCGAGGTGCTGCCGCGCGCCACCGTCGACACGATCCGGCTCGGGCGCCGCCACACGAGCGGCAAGGAGTGCCTGCCGATGACGGTGACGGCGGGCGCGCTGCTCGAGCGCCTCGAGCGCGCGGGTGACGAGCCGCTCGCGTTCTTCATGCCGGGCTCGAACGGCCCCTGCCGCTTCGGCATGTACCGGCAGCTGCACCAGATGATCGTGGACCGGCTGGGCCACGGCTCGCGGGTCGGCATCTGGTCGCCGCCCGACAGCGACTACTTCGAGGGCGTCCCGCCCGGGCTCGGCGCGATCGTGCTCGCCGGCTGCGCGGCGTTCGGCGCGCTCGAGGACGCGCTGCGCGACGTGCGCCCGGTGGAGTCCCGCGCGGGCGCCGCCGCCGAGATCCGCGCGAAGTACGCGCAGGAGCTGTCCCGTCGCATCGAGGCCGCCGCGCGCGGCGATCTCTCGGCGAAGCGGGTGCTCCTCGAGGTGTTCTCGGGCCGGCTCTACGGCGTGCCCGACGTCGTGGCGCGGGCGGCGCGCGAGCTGCGCGCCGTGAAGCTCGATCGGGCGTGGCCGACGGTGCTCCTCGTCGGCGAGATCTACGTGCGATCCGACCCCGCCTCGAACGGCTTCGTCGCCGACGAGCTGGAGCGTCGCGGCCTGCGCGTGCGGCTCGAGCCGGTGGTCGAGTACCTGCAGTACTCCGAGTACAACCAGTTCCGCCGCGGGCTGAAGCGCGGCGTGAAGGACGCGCTCCAGGCCGGGCTCCGCTCGCGCATCGTCCACGTCGTGCAGCACGCCGTCGCGCACGAGCTCGGCTGGCCCGCGCACCCGCGCGTCGAGGACCTCGTCGAGACGGCGCGGCCGTACCTCGGCCCCGATCTCGAGCACGAGGCGGTGCTGGCGGTGGGGCTGCCGCTGTGGTCGTACCGGAACGGGCTCATCGACGGCGTCGTCAACGCGGGGCCGCTCGAGTGCATGCCGTCGAAGCTCGCCGAAGCCCAGCTCCTGCACGTCGGCGTGCAGGAGGGGCTGCACTCGATGACGCTGGCGCTGAACGGCGACCCGCTCGACCCCGAGACGCTCGACGACTTCGCGTACGAGGTCCGCGAGCGCTTCCGGGCGCGCGGCGCGCAGGGCTGAGCTCGCGGCGCGACCTGCCGCCGCGGCGGTCGCTTTATCGGTGACGCTGGCGGTCCGGCGCCTTATGACGCCGGGCCGTATGCACGTGCCCATGCTCGCGCTCCTCGCCGCCGTATCGCTCGCGGCGCCGCCCGCACCGACCCCGACCATCCCGTTCGAGCAGTACCAGCTCCCGAACGGTCTCAACGTCATCCTCTCCGAGGACCACACCGCCCCGATCGTCGCCGTCGACGTGCGCTACGACGTCGGGTCGAAGAACGAGAAGCCGGGCCGCACGGGGTTCGCGCACCTGTTCGAGCACCTCATGTTCCAGGGCACGCAGAACCTGCCCAAGGGCGTCGCCGACCAGCTCATCGAGACCGCCGGCGGCGACTCGAACGGCTCCACGTCGCAGGACGCGACGAACTACTGGCAGCAGGTGCCGAAGAACGCGCTCGAGCAGGCGTTGTTCATCGAGTCGGATCGCATGGGCTGGATGCTGCCGGTCATCACGCAGGAGAAGCTCGACAACCAGCGCGACGTCGTGAAGAACGAGCGCCGCCAGAACTACGAGATGCAGCCGTACGGGCTCGCGTTCAAGACGCTGCTCGAGAACGTCTGGGATCCGAGCTTCCCGTACCACTGGCTCCCGATCGGCTCGCACGAGGACCTCAGCGCGGCGACGCTCGAGGACGTGAAGGAGTTCTTCCGCCGCTACTACGGGCCGGAGAACGCGACGCTCGCCATCGTCGGCGACATCGACCCCGCGAAGACGAAGGCCATGGTGGAGAAGTACTTCGGGCCGATCCCGCGGGCGCAGAAGCCGCCGCAGCCCGACGCAGCGCCGCAGCCGCTCACCGCCGAGAAGCGCGTCACCATCGAGGACGACGTGCAGCTGCCGCGGCTCTACGTGGCGTGGCAGACGCCGAAGGTCTTCTCCGAGCCCGACGCCGCGCTCGACTTCGCGGCCGACGTGCTCAGCACCGGCAAGAGCGCGCGCCTCGTGAATCGGCTCGTCATGGACGAGCGGATCGCGCAGGCCGTCTCGGCGGGGCAGATGTCGCAGGAGCTGGGGAGCATGTTCGTCGTCAGCGCGACGCCGAAGCCCGGCCAGTCGCCGGAGAAGCTGCTCGCCGAGATCGACGAGGAGCTCGCCCGGCTCGCGAAGACGCCGCCGACCGCGGCCGAGCTCACGCGCGCCAAGAACCGCACGGAGGCGGCGATGATCTTCGGGCTCGAGCCGGTGGGCGGCTTCGGCGGACGCGCCGCGACGCTGAACACGTACTACCTCCTCACCGGCGATCCGGGGTTCCTGCCGAAGGACCTCGCCCGCTACCGCGGGGTGACGGCCGATCAGGTCCGGGACGCGGTCGCGAAGTACCTGCGCAAGGACGCGCGCGTCGTGCTCACGGTGATGCCGCGCGCCGGCGGCGAGGGAAAGCCGCCTCCGCAGGGCCCGCCGTTGCCAACCCAGCCGCCCGGGGCGCCGACCGCCGGCGCCGCCACCAGCGCGCACGGAGGGTCTCGCTGATGCGCCGCCTCCCGATCGTCTCGCTCCTCGCCGCCGCGCTCGTCGCCTGCGCGGGTCCGCGCTCGTCGCAGCCGAGGCAGGAGGCGCCGCAGCAGGCCGCCACGCCTGCCGCCACGCCGCCGCCCGCCGCCGCCGCGCGATCGGCGGAGCCCGAGCCCGCGCCCGACGTCAACCGGCACGTCCCCGAGCGCGGCCCGCCGCCGGACCTGAACGTTCCACCGCAGCACCACTTCAAGCTCTCGAACGGGCTCGCCGTCCGCTTCGTCGAGTACCACCGGCTGCCGATCGTGGCGCTGCACCTCGTCGTCGACGCGGGCGCGGTCCACGACCCGTCGGGAAAGCCGGGCGTCGCGAGCTTCACCGCGGCGATGATGACCGAGGGGACGAAGAGGCGCAGCGCGACCGACATCTCCGACGCGCTCGGCGCCCTCGGCGCGAGCCTCGCGGCCGGCGCGAGCATGGACGCGGCGTCGCTGTCGGCGAGCGGCCTCTCGCGCCACCTCGATCCGCTCCTCGAGATCTTCGCCGACGTCCTGCTCTCGCCCACGTTCCCGCAGAAGGACTTCGTCCGCGTGCAGGACACGCGCCTCGTCACGCTGGTGCAGCAGCGCGACCAGCCGGGAGCGGTCGCCTCGAAGGCGTTCACGAACGTGTACTGGGGCGCGCACCCGTACGGCCACTGGCTCATCGGCACCGAGCAGAGCGTGAAGGCGACGCGGCGCGAGGACCTGGCCCGCTATCACGCCACCTGGTGGAAGCCGGGCCGCGCGGAGCTCGTGGTCGTGGGCGACGTGTCGCAGCCCGACCTCCGGGCGAAGCTCGAGAAGGCCCTGGCGCGCTGGAAGGGGGCTCCACCGGCGGTGAAGCCGTTCCCGCCGCCGCCGCCGCCGGCGCTGCGCACGGTGCTCATCGAGAAGCCGAACGCGCCGCAGGCGTACCTCGTGCTCGGCATGCCCGGCATGAAGCGCTCCAGCCCCGAGTACGTGCCCACGCAGATCGCGCTGCACACGCTCGGCGGCGGCTCGGCGTCCCGGCTCTTCAGGAACCTGCGCGAGGAGAAGGGCCTCACGTACGGCGTCTACGCGATGGGCGACGCGCGCAAGCTCGCGGGCGTGACGGTGGTGGCGGGGAGCGTCAAGGCCGACCAGACCGGCGTCGCGATGAAGGAGCTGCTGGCGGAGATCGAGGAGATGCGCGAGCACCCGGTCACGGTGGAGGAGCTCGAGACCTCGAAGAACGCGCTCGCGCTGTCGCTGCCCGCCGACTTCTCGACCGCCGCCGGCATCGCCGCGAAGCTCGCCGACGAGGTGGTCCACGGCCTCCCCGACGACTACTGGGAGCGCTACCGGGATCAGGTGATGGCGGCGACGCCCGAGGCGGTGCAGGCCGCCGCGCGTCAGGCGCTCGATCCGGAGCACCTCACGGTCGTCATGGTGGCGGACTCCGCGCTCGTGAAGCCGCAGCTCGCGGGGCTGCCGCTCGGAGACGTGCAGGTGCGGCCCTCGCCGACGCGCGAGTCGCAGGACGCGAAGCCGTCGGCGGCGCGCTGAACCACGGCTCGCGATCCCCGATCGCGTGTCTGCCGCGCTCGGCCCGGTGGCGCCGGGCCGAGCGCGTCGCCTAGAAGGGGGCACCCCCGGGGTCGCCTGCCCCTGCCGGGTCGGCCCCCGGCGCTACTTCGCGCCCTGATGCTTCATCTGCTCCCTCGTCCGCTGCTGCATCTGCTCCTGCACCTCGGGCGGCATCTGCTGCTGCATGTCGCGCATCTGCTCCCCGACGCTCGGGCCCTTCTTCCATCCCGCCGGGACCTCGAACGCGGTCGCCGGTACGCTGCGCCGCTCCACCTTCGTCGCGCGGAACGTCTCCTTCCTCTGGCCGTCCTCCTTCTCCCAGGCGATGACCGGTATGCCCGGGACGTCGGCCCAGCTCCGCTCCACCTCTCCGCCCGAGAGCTGGCTCGCGAACTCGCCGAACGCGCGGAACGGGGCGAAGTCCTCTCGGTTCACGCCGAAGGTGCCGAACGGCGCGAGGCACAGCGTCTGCTCGGTGTCGTCGGCTTCGGCGTCGCTCTCGACGACGCGGTAGACGTCGCAGCTCTTCCCGAGCGCCGTGTCGGTCTTGCCGGTCTTCTCGTACTTCGTCGTGCGCACCTTCTTCGGGCCGCCGCGCTCCTTCATCATGGCCTGGAGCTTGTCGAGGTCTTCTTTCTTGAACTCGGTGTACGTCTTCGTCGCCGGGTCGAGCTGGATCGACCGCTGCGTCGCGGCGTCGAAGATCATGGCCTCCGATCCCTCGCCGGACTCGAGTCGGAGCTTCTTCCCGTCCATGACGAACCGCTGCGTCTTGTCGCCTTCCTTCCCCTCGATGACCACGGCGGCGCTCGCGCCGGACGCGAGGGCGAAGGCCAGGGCTGCTGCTGCGGCGCGGACGATGGTCATGGGGGGGGACCTCGGCTGGAGAGGGCATCGGACGTAACGAGCAGGCGCGTGTTTGTCGGTACCCCGACGGGAGTCGTGTCGGCATCCCGGGGTACACTCGGCTCGCCGCGAGACCTCTCGCGGGAACGCCCATGGCCGAACTCACGAACGACTTCACCTGGTCCAAGTCGCGCCACGAGAAGTTCAAGCAGTGCCCGCGCGCGTACTGGCTGACGTACTACGGCAGCTGGGGAGGCTGGGACGCGGCGTCCGGCTCGGCCGTGCGCGAGCTGTACGTCCTGAAGCGGCTCTCGTCGCGCTGGCAGTGGGCTGGATCGGTGGTGCACTCGGCGCTGGAGCGCGTGCTCCTCGCCGCGCGCGCCGGGAGGCCGTTCCCGGCCGCCGACGATCTGGTGCGTCGCACGCGCGACCGGGCTCGGGCCGAGTGGGTTGGCTCGCGCGAGAAGAGCTACTGGCGTGAGCCGAAGCGGGCCGTCGGGCTCGTCGAGCACGAGTACGGCGACCCGGTCGCGAACGAGGAGTGGAAGGGGCTCTGGGATCAGGTCATCGAGGGCTCGCTGCGCTCGTTCCTCGCGAGCGACACGCTGGCGAGGATCCAGCGGATCCCGCGCGAGCACTGGCTCACCGTCGACGAGCTCGACCACTTCGTGTTCGAGGGGACGAAGGTGTGGGTCGCGGTCGACTTCGCGTATCGCGACCCGGAGGGTCGCGTGCACCTGCTCGACTGGAAGACCGGCCGCGAGCGCGACGTGGATCACGTGCAGCTCGGCATCTACGCGCTCTACGCGCAGCAGAAATGGGGCGTCTCGCCCGAGCAGGTCGTCGGCGGGCTCGTGTACCTGCAGTCCGGCGGAGATCGCGTGAACGTGCAGGTCGACTCCGCGGCGCTCGACCAGTGCCGCGAGACGATGCGCTGCTCGATCGCGGGGATGAAGGCGCGCCTCGACGACGCCGACCGGAACCTCGCCTCGTGCGACCAGTTCCCGCTCCACGACTCGCGCGATGGCTGCCGGCACTGCCCGTTCCGGCGCCCGTGCGGAAGAATGTGATCGGGATCAGCCTCTTTTTCACCCGGGTAAATTAGGCCGCGCGCTTCAGCGCGCGCGATGGAGACGGGGACACCTGGTCCGCCGTCGGCGCATCGACCACCGCGCCGGCGTCACCGCGGCTGGCCATCATGCGCAGTGCGCGCCCTGCCGAGCAACGCGCCCGAAACGCCGCGCGCCGCGGCCCCTCGGAAGGGACCGCGGCGCGCGGGACGACGGAGCCTCAGGGAAGGGCTACTCGCGGCTCTCGCCGAACTCGCGCTCGTACTCCACGGGGTGCTCGTCCTTCATGAACTCGACGCTGGTCTGGCCCGTGAGCCACGCCCAGTTCATCGGGAAGATCGAGGGCTTCAGGTGCACGTTGTAGAAGTGCACGACGAAGAGGAAGAGGGTCGCGAGCGTCGCCTCCTCGCCGTGGATGATCTGCGCCGCAGCGAGCGCCCACGTCGGGAGGATGAGGCCGAACTTGGCCGGGAACCAGTAGATGAAGCCGGTGCCGACCATCATCACGATGCCCCAGAACACCGCCCAGTAGTCGAACTTCTCGAGGTAGTTGAAGCGATCGAACTGCGGGCGCTTCTTCGAGAGGCCGAGCATGAACGCCATGTTGTCGCGGATGTCGAAGGCGTCCTTCAGGTTCGGCACCATCGAGAGCGGGAGGATCCGCTTCTTCGCGAGCGTCCCCAGGTACACGATGTGGTAGACGGCCGACACCATGATCAGCACCGCGCCGAAGCGGTGCACGAGCGCCGCGCCGTGGGCGCCGCCGAAGAGCGCCAGGAACTTGCGCGACGACTCGATCGCCTCC
>DASSQI010000199.1:0-3628 GCA_035702585.1 Anaeromyxobacteraceae bacterium | reverse complement strand
ACTTCCTCGCGCGCCACGCCGCCGCGATGAACCGCCGCCCCCCGCGCGTCCCGGACGACGTGTGGCGCGCGCTCGAGGCCCACGACTGGCCCGGCAACGTGCGCGAGCTCGAGAACGAGCTGCAGCGCGCGCTGATCCTCTCGCCCGGCGCCGAGCTCGTCCTGCCGGACCTGCCTCAGCTCGAGTGCCTCGGCTGCGAGCGCTGCGGCCGGACCGGCGTGGACGCCGTCGCGGCTGCAGGCGCGGGTGACGGCGCCGCGCCCCGGGCCGTCCCGGGCCACTTCGAGGACGAGGTGCGCGTGCTCATCGAGCGCGCGCTGGCCGCGTGCGGTGGCCGCGTCTACGGCGCGAGCGGCGCGGCCGCGATGCTCGGCCTCAAGCCCACGACGCTGCAGGGCAAGATGAAGCGGTACGGCGTGAGAACCCAGGCCTGATGGCGACGCTCCCCGCCCGCATCGTCCTGCTCCGCCCCCGCAACCCGCAGAACCTCGGCGCCGTCGCGCGCGCCCTCAAGAACTTCGGGCTCGCGGACTGGGCCGTGGTGGAGCTCGGCACGCACGACTTCGCGGCCGCGCGCCGCGTCGCCGTGGGCGCGGAGGACCTCCTCGACCGGCCACGCCTCGTCCGCACGCTCGACGACGCCGTCGCCGACTGCGCGTGGGTGGTCGGCACGAGCTCGCGCCGCGTCCGCGGCAAGCGGCGGCTCTCGCCCGCGGAGGTCGCGCGCGAGGTGCTGGATCGCGCCCCCGGGCGCACCGCGATCGTGTTCGGCGACGAGCGGAGCGGGCTCACCAACGACGAGGTGGATCGCTGCCACGATCTCTCGGCGATCCCGACCGACCCGGAGCAGCCGTCGGTGAACCTCGCGCAGGCGGTGCTGCTCTACGCGTACGAGCTGCGCAACGCCTCGGCATCGGCGCGGGAGCCCGCGCCGCGCGCCGCGAGCGCGACCGACGCCGACCTCGCGCGCATCGAGGAGACGCTCCGAGCGGTGCTGCGCAAGGGCCGCTTCCTCGCGGGCCCGGAGCGCCACGCCGTGCGCGATCTCGCCACGACGCTGCGCCGCGCGAGGCTCACCAGGCGGGAGGCGAGCCTGTGGGTGGCGGCGCTGAGCAGGATCGAGCGAGCGCTATCCGGCCTCGAACCTGAACGGCATGATCACCCACAGTGACGTCGCGCGGCCCTGCGCGTCGGTCCCGGGTACCCAGCGGCACTGCAGCAGCGCCTGCCGGATCACCTCGCCGAGCCGCGGATTACCGTTCTGCGACATGACCTGGAACGCGCCGATCGCCCCGCTGCGCGTCACCGCGAACTTCACCACGATCGGCGCGGACACGTATCCGGTGAGCGCCGCCGGCAACCGGACGGCGCCGCGGACGCAGCCGGGCTGCGCCTCCTGCGGCGGCCGGAAGCCGGTCGTGGCGTACTGCGGCGCCTCCTCGATGGCGTCCGCCGCGCGCGCGACGGCGCCGGTCACCGCGCCGGATCCCGCGCCGTCGGGCACGTACCCCGGGATGCCGCCGATGACGCCACCCTCGGCGCCCTCGGCCGCGTCGCCGTAGTCCTCGATCGGCTCGTCCGGATCGGGCGGCTTCATCTCGTCCGCGATCTCGCGCGGCTGGATGAGCGCGAGCGGCGCGTGCGGCCTCGCGGCGACGGGCGTGGCGACCGCCGCCGTCTGTGGACGGCGTGCTGCCGCCGGTCGCGCGGTGGCGGGCGGCGCCGCCGGCGGCGGCGGTGGGCGCGCCACGGACCGGATGAACTGGACCTCCACGAGCGGCATCGGCTTCGGCGCCGCCGCCATGCGCGCGGTGACGACGACCATTCCCGTGATGACCAGCGTCTCGAGTGCGGTCGCTCCGAGGGAGTACGCGCTCCTTCGAGCGGCCCGTTCCGCAAGGTGCCGGTTGACGACCCCTTCGAACATGGCCTCTCCGGCGCGCCGCGCCTCCCCGTGGATGCAGCTGCCTCCGGCGCGGGGCGCTGAGCCTTGCGTACACCCGGAGCGAGCCGCTCGGGTGAGGCGGGGTGGCCGAGACCCTACAATCCGACGTTGGTCGCACCCTGCGGGGCGAACCGTCAGCGCGCGCCGTGCCCACCGGCGACGTGCGCGAGCGCGGCGAGCACGGCGCCGGCCGTCAGCGCGCCGCCGACGCCGGTGCCCTGCACCGCGAGGGGAGCCTCGTCGTGCCGGTCGGTGGTGAGCTCGACGTACGCCTCGACGCCGCGCAGCCGCGCCGCGTGGTGCTGCGAGTCGACGTCCACCGGTCCGACCTGGATGTCCACCTTGCCGTCGACGGCCGTGATGCGCGCGAGGTAACGCAGGGCGCGCCCGCGCTCGGCGAGCGCGGCGCAGCGGCGCGCGAAGGCGTCGTCGACCGTGCGCAGCGCGGCGACGAGGTCCAGGAGCGAGCCGGGCGCGAGCGCCTCGGCGGGCACGAGCGGCTCGACGCGCACGTCCTCGACCTCGGCCGGATATCCCATCTCGCGCGCGAGGATGACCGCCTTGCGGGCGCTGTCGAGGCCGGACAGATCGTCCCGCGGGTCGGCCTCGGCGTACCCGAGCTCGCGCGCCCACCGCACCGCGAGCGACAGCGGCGAGCCCTTCATCACCTCACCCGTCACGAACCCGACGGTGCCCGAGAGCGAGCCTTCGAGGAGGTGGACGCGGTCGCCGCTGCGGACGATGTCGTCGAGCGTGCCGATGAGCGGCAGGCTCGCGCCGACCGTCGGCTCGTAGAACCACTGGCTCCCCGACTGACGGCGGAGCAGCGTGAGCCGCTCGCGCTCCGCGTACGGCACCACCAGCGGGCGCTTGTTCGCGGAGACGACGTGGATGCCGCGCCGGAACGCCTCCGCGTAGACCGCCTCCATACCGTCGGCGGCGGTGAGATCGACGAGGACGCCCTTCGGCAGGCGCGCGAGGCGGTCCAGCACCGGCGGCGCATTCTCGGCGCCGAAGGGTCCGGCGGCGACGCCCGCCGCGAGCACGTCGCGCCAGCGCGTGAGGTCGATGCCGCTCTCGTCGAACACGCGGTGCTTCGTGTCGGCGATGCCGACGATGCGCAGCGAGACGTCGTAGTCGCGCTCCAGGATCCGGCGCTGTCGCGCGACCTGCTCGAGCAGCTCCGAGCCGACCTTGCCCTTGCCGAGCACGAACGCGTTCAGCGGCTCTCCGCCGCTCCGCACCGCGGCCCGCGGCGCGCGCGCCTCGGCCGGGCGCCCGCGGAACTCCGAGACGAGCTGCGAGACGCGATCGACGTCGATGAGGAACGCGTCGTGCCCATCCTGCGACCTGATCCGCTCGAGTCGCGCGCCGGGGATCCCGTCGGCGATGGCGCGCTGCTCCTCCGGCAGGTAGAGCGCGTCCGAGTCGATCGAGACGACGAGCGTGGGCAGCTTGAGCGAGCGGAGCACGTCGTCGAAGTCGCCGCGACCGCGCGACACGTCGTGCGTGTCCATCGCGCGCGTGAGCGCGACGTACGTCGCGGCGTCGAAGCGCTCCACGAGCTGCTGCCCCTGGTAGCGCAGGTAGCTCTCCATCGAGTAGAGGTCCGCGCCCTGGAGGCGCCGCCCGAACCGGTCGTCGAAGCTGGGCTTCGACCGGTACATGCACATAGCCATCATG
>DASSQI010000198.1:0-4646 GCA_035702585.1 Anaeromyxobacteraceae bacterium | reverse complement strand
CTGTTCCAGGCGCGGAAGCAGCTCTACGGCGAGCAGGCCCGCACCGTCGCGACGGGGTTGCCGGAGAACGGCCCCGCGCTGAAGCGGCACCTCGAGGTCGCGCTCCGCCGCACGCCGCGGCTGCGCCGCGTGGCCGTCCTCGACGCAGGCGGCGACGTCGTCGAGGAGGTCGAGGCGACGCAGCCGAACCCGGAGGGCGAGTGGCGCGCCGCCCAGGCCCGCGTCACGCTCCCCGACGGACGGGTCCTGGAGTGCACCTTCGCGATCGAGGCGCGGTTCTTCGCCGAGCTCGACGACGCGAGAGAGATCGCCGAGCTGTACCAGGGCGCCGCGCAGCTCCGGCCGCAGATCCAGCGGAACTACGTGCGCGCGTTCGGCGCGATCCTGCTCGCGTGGGCCGTGCTCGCGGGCGCGGTCGGCGCCTGGATGGCGCGGCGGACCACCCGCCGCGTCGGCCGGCTCGTCGACGCCACCCGCGCGCTCGCCCGCGGGAACCTCGCGGTGCAGGTGGACGCGAGCGGGTCCGACGAGCTCGCCACGCTCGCGCGCGCGTTCAACGCGATGGTGCGCGAGGTGCGCGAGAGCCGCGACCGCATCGTCTACCTCGAGAAGATCTCCGGGTGGCAGGACGTCGCGCGCCGCCTCGCGCACGAGATCAAGAACCCGCTCACGCCGATCCAGCTCGCGTTCCAGCAGCTCGAGGCGCGGCTCCGAGCCCGCGGCGAGGGCGACGCGGAGCTCGACGGGCTGCTGCGCGACACCCGCGAGATCGTCGGCGAGGAGATCGGCACGCTGCAGCGGCTCACCGAGGAGTTCTCCGCGTTCGCGAAGCTGCCCGACGTGAACGCCGAGCCCGCGGAGCTGTCCGACTTCGTCGAGGAGTTCGTGCGCACGAGCCCGCAGCTCACGGGGGCGGCGGAGATCGACGTCGCGAGCGGCGGGCGCTGCCCCGTCGCGCTCGACAGGCTCCTCATGCGGCGCGTGCTGACGAACCTCGTCCGGAACGCGATCGACGCGGCGCAGCCGGCGCGCGCGCGCGTGCACGTGGGCGTGTCCCGCGAAGGCGACCGCGCCGTGCTCACCGTCGCCGACGAGGGGCCGGGGATCCCGCCGGAGGTGCGCGACCGGATGTTCGACCCGTACTACACGACGCGCCGCGAGGGCACGGGCCTGGGGCTCGCGATCGTGAAGAAGATCGTGCTGCAGCACGGCGGCGAGATCGCCGCGGGCGCCCGACCGGGGGGCGGCGCCTCCTTCGCGATCTCGCTGCCCATCGCTGAGCAGCAGGGCTAGATTCGCGCCATGTCAGCCCAGCGCTCCGCTTCACCGCCGGTCGCGTTCGTGACCGGCGCCACGTCCGGATTCGGCGCCGCCTGCGCCCAGGCGTTCGCCCGGTCCGGGTACCGCGTCATCCTCGCCGGGCGGCGCGCCGACCGGCTCGGCGAGCTGGCGCGGACGCTCGGCGACGCGGCGCTGCCGCTCGAGCTCGACGTGCGCGACAGGGCGGCGGTGGACGCCGCCGTCGCCGGCCTGCCGGAGCGCTTCGCCGCGGTCGACGTGCTGGTGAACAACGCCGGCCTCGCGCTGGGGCTCGAGCCCGCGCAGCGGGCGTCGCTCGACGACTGGCAGCAGATGATCGACACGAACTGCTTCGGGCTCGTCGCGTGCACCCGCGCGGTCCTGCCGGGCATGGTGGAGCGCAAGCGCGGCCACGTCGTGAACATCGGCTCGGTCGCGGGCACCTACCCGTATCCGGGCGGGAACGTGTACGGCGCCACGAAGGCGTTCGTGCACCAGTTCTCGCAGAACCTGCGGTCGGACCTGCTCGGCACGAACGTGCGCGTGACGGTCGTCGAGCCCGGCATGGCCGAGACCGAGTTCTCGCTGGTGCGGTTCGGGGGCGACGCCGAGCGGGCGAAGTCCGTCTACGAGGGCGTCGAGCCGCTCGAGCCGGAGGACGTCGCCGACGTCGTGCTCTGGTGCGCGACCCGGCCGGCCCACGTCAACGTGAACGTGGTCGAGCTGATGCCGGTCCAGCAGGCTTTCGGGCCTTTCGCGATCGACCGGAAGGCTTGAGCGCCGACCCGGCGCCGTGATCCCTGAACGTCGGCGGCACGGCGGGCGCGATCCCCGCTATGTTTCCGGTTCATGGACGCCGTGAAGCCGAACCTGCTCGTCGTCGACGACGAGAAGAACATCCGCCGGACCCTGCGGATGGTCCTCGAGACCGAGGGCTACGCCGTCAACGAGGCCGAGAGCGCCGAGGACGCGCTCCGCATCCTCGAGACCGAGCCCATCGACCTCGGCATCTTCGACGTGAAGCTGCCCGGCATGGACGGCATCACGCTGCTCGGCAAGGCGCGCGAGCTGTGGCGCGACCTGCCCGTCATCGTCATCTCCGGGCACGCCGAGACGCCGGACGTGGTGGAGGCGATGCGGCGCGGCGCCGCCGACTTCTTCTCGAAGCCGGTCGACCGCGATCGCGTGGTGGTGAGCGTCCGGAACGCGCTCTCGCGCCGATCGCTCGAGCAGCAGGTCCAGGTGCTCTCGTCGCGGGATCGCCGCTGGCACGACGAGATGCTGGGCGAGAGCCCGGCGATGCGGCGGCTGCGGGACGCGATCGCGAAGGTCGCGCCGACGAGCGGGCGCGTCCTCGTCTTCGGCGAGTCGGGCTCCGGGAAGGAGCTCATCGCGCAGGAGATCCACCGGCAGTCGAAGCGCGCCAGCGGACCGTTCGTGAAGGTGAACTGCGCCGCGATCCCGAGCGAGCTCATCGAGAGCGAGCTGTTCGGCCACGAGAAGGGCAGCTTCTCCGGCGCGGCCGCGCGCCGGCGGGGCCAGTTCGAGGTGGCGCACGGCGGCACGCTGTTCCTCGACGAGATCGGCGACATGAGCGCGTCGGCGCAGGCGAAGGTGCTGCGAGCGCTGCAGACCGGCGAGATCACCCGCGTCGGCAGCGAGCGCGCGTTCAACGTCGACGTGCGCATCATCGCGGCGACGAACAAGGACCTCGAGACCGCGGTCGCGGAGGGCACGTTCCGCGAGGACCTCTACTTCCGGCTCAACGTCGTGCCGCTCACCGCCCCGCCGCTGCGCGATCGACTGGACGACATCCCGCTCCTCGCGGAGCGCTTCATCCAGCTCGCGCTGCGCGACAACGGGCTCCGCCCGAAGCCGGTCGATCCGGAGGTGTACGCGCGCCTCGCGCAGCACCGCTGGCCGGGTAACGTGCGCGAGCTGCGGAACGTCTGCGAGCGGATGGTGATCCTGTCCGGCGACCGCATCACGGCGGACGACGTGCCGCCGACCGTCGGCCCGCGGACCCCGGCGCCGCCGCCGCAGGGGAGCGGCGATCTCTCGCGCTACGGCGAGGTGCCGCTGCGCGAGCTGCGCGATCTCGTCGAGCGGGACTACATCCTGCAGAAGCTCGAGGAGCACGACTGGAACATCACCCAGGCGGCGCAGGCCCTCGGCGTCGAGCGGACGAACCTGCACAAGAAGATCAAGCAGCACGGGCTCTCGCGCCACGCGCGCGGCGCCGCCGCCCCCACGGACGGCGACGAGGACGAGGCGAGCTGAGATCGTCATCTCGAAGGGCGCAGCACCCACTCGGATCCGTAGGAGCGGTCACGGCGACGACCCCCACCAGCCCCGGCGACGCACCGCTCATCGCGGGGGTGCCCCCGGACGCGTTCCGCGATCCCGCCTCCGCCGAGGAGCGCCTCGTCCGGCTCGCGAAGCGCGGGGCCGACGCCGCCGTGCTGCGGGAGCTCTGCGCGAGGGCGGCCGACCCGGACCTCGCGATCACGGGGGTGGAGCGCTTCGCCGACGTCGCCGGCTCGGTGCCCGCCGACGACGACCTCCTGCGCGCGCTGGTCCTCCTCGCAGGAGCGTCGCGGCTCGCGATCTCGCTCCTGGCGGCCGACCCGCGGCTGCTCCGGGGCGCCGCCCGCGGCCGGCACGCGTACCGCGCCCGCAGCGAGGACGATCTGCGGGCGCTCCTGTCGCGCGCAGCGCGGCGGCTCGACGGCGAGGACGTCGCCGGGTTCCACCGGCTGCTGCGCCGGGTCCGCGCGCGCGAGGTGGTCCGCATCGTCCTCCGCGACCTGCGCCGCGCGCGCCTCGCCGAGATCACGGGCGAGCTCTCCGCGCTCGCCTGCGCCTGCCTCGACGCCGCGATCCGCTTCCACGACCGCCGGCTGCGCGCGCGGCACGGCGCCCCGCAAGGGCTCGCCGAGCGGGATCCCGGCGCCGGGTTCTGCGCTCTCGCGATGGGAAAGCTCGGCGCTCGCGAGCTCAACTTCAGCTCCGACATCGACCTGCTCTACGTCTACGGCACCGACGGGACGACGGATGGGCCGAGCCCGCTCACCCACTTCGCCTACTACGCGAAGCTCGCCGAGCACGTGACCGAGGCGATCGCCCGCCCGACCGAGGACGGCTTCGTCTTCCGCGTGGACCTGAACCTGCGCCCCGACGGCCACAGCGGACCGATCGTGAACAGCGTCCGCGCCGCCGAGCTCTACTACCAGTCCTTCGGCCGGTCCTGGGAGCGCAACGCCCTCGTGAAGGCCCGCCCCGCCGCCGGCGACGAGGCGGCCGGCGACGAGCTCCTGCGGGCCCTCGAGCCCTTCGTCTGGCGGCGC
>DASSQI010000197.1:0-7180 GCA_035702585.1 Anaeromyxobacteraceae bacterium | reverse complement strand
CGACCCGAGGCACCGCGCACACCGTGAAGAGCACCGACACCGTCAGCAGCACTCGCGCCATCGCCACCCCTCCGTCGCGGGCGCTCAGGACAGCGCGCCGCTCGGGCAGGATGCGTGATGGTCGTCGGTCGGCGCGTCAGTCGCCCGGATGGGCCGTAGCCCCGGATGTCACGCGTTCGTCGGTTGCGGAAGCACCGGCTCGGCATCGACCGTCGGGGACGTCGAGCGCGGGCTCGACGCGCTCACGCAGGACGTCAGCGGACCTGCCGGTACATGAGGTCGATGAGCTCGTCGTACATCTCGTCCGCGCGCGCGCCGCCCTCGCGGATTGCCCCGGACGCGCAGTGCTTCAGGTGATTGCGCATGAGCTCGCGCCCGACCGCGCGGAGCGCCTCGTGGACGGACGCGACCTGCGTGAGGATGTCGGCGCAGTAGCGCCCATCCTCGACCATCTTCTGCAGCCCGCGGACCTGCCCCTCGATCCGGCGAAGCCGCTTCAAGTTCGCGTCCTTCGTCGCGGCGTCCACCGCGAGCGCGCTCCCGCCGGGTCCGACGTGCGTCGCTGCCCCGCACCCGCAGGCGGAAGCTGCGGCCGGGTCCGAGGGTCGGCTCACGCCCAGAGTCGCGCTGCTGTCCTTCGTCCTCGCCATGGTGACTCCCTCAGATCCCGCGGAAGCGCCGCAGGCGCAGGCTGTTCGTGACCACGCTCACGCTGCTCCCGGCCATCGCCGCGCTCGCGAGCACGGGCGAGAGCAGCAGGCCGAACGCGGGGTACAGCGCGCCGGCTGCGACGGGGATCCCGACGACGTTGTAGGCGAACGCCCAGAACAGGTTCTGCCGCATCGTCCTCATCGTGCGGCGCGACAGCGCGACCGCGTCGGCGACGGCGCGCAGGTCCGGACGCATGAGCGTCACGTCCGCGGCCTCGACCGCGACGTCGGTGCCGCTCCCCATCGCGATGCCCACGTCTGCCCTCGCGAGCGCGGGCGCGTCGTTGATGCCGTCACCCACCATGGCGACCACCCTGCCCTCGCCCTGGAGCCGCTCGATCTCGGCGAGCTTCCCCTCCGGCAGCACGCCGGCGACGACCCGCTCGATGCCCGCCTCGCGCGCGACCGCCTCGGCCGTCGACCGCGCGTCGCCAGTCAGCATCACCACCCCGAGCCCCATGCGGCGCAGGCGCGCGACCGCCTCGCGCGAGGTGGACCGGATGGGATCGGCGATCCCGAGGACCGCCGCCAGCGCGCCGTCGATCGCGACGAGCACCGTCGTCCGGCCGCGAGACGCGAGCTCGCCGGCGCGCGACTCGAGCGGCTGCGTCGCGACGCCGGCGTCCACGAGGAACGCCTGGTTGCCGACGTGCACGCGCCGCCCTGCGACCCGCCCGTGCGCGCCGCGGCCCGTCACCGACTGGAAGTCGTCCACCGCCAGCGCGCGCGCGCCCCGCGCCTCCGCGTGCGCCGCGATGGCGGCCGCCAGCGGGTGCTCGCTGGCGCGCTCCACGGCCGCGGCGAGCGCCAGCACCTCGTCCTCTGCGAAGCCCGCGCCGGGGGCGAGGACGACGTCGGTGACGGCGGGCCTGCCCTCCGTGACCGTGCCGGTCTTGTCGAGCACGATCGTGTCGACCTCGTGCGCGCGCTCCAGCGCCTCTCCGCCCTTGATGAGGACGCCGAGCTCGGCGCCCTTCCCGGTCGCGACCATGACCGCGGTCGGCACCGCGAGTCCCATCGCGCAGGGGCACGCGATGACGAGCACCGCGACCGCTGCCGCGAACGCCCGCACGGCGGGCGCAGCGTCGGCCGCGACGAACCACACCACGAACGTCGCGATCGAGATCGAGAGCACCACCGGGACGAAGACGCCGCTGATGCGATCGGCGAGCTTCTGGATCGGCGCGCGCGATCCCTGCGCCTCGCGCATGAGCTTCACGATCCGCGCGAGCACGCTGTCGGCTCCGACCGACGTCGCCCGGTACCGGAACGCCCCGGTGCCGTTCACGGTCGCGCCGACGACCTTGTCGCCCTTCGCCTTCGCGACCGGCAGCGGCTCGCCGGTGAGCATCGACTCGTCCACCGCGCTCGCGCCGGACTCCACCTCGCCGTCCACCGGGATCCGCTCGCCGGGCCGGACCACGACCACGTCGCCGGGGTGCACGTCCTCGACGGGCACGTCCACCTCGGCGCCGGCGCGGACGACGCGGGCGCTCTTCGGCTGCAGCTGCACGAGGCGCCGCAGCGCCGCGGAGGTCTGACGCTTCGCACGCGCCTCGAGCATGTTGCCGAAGAGGACCAGGGCGATGATGAGGACGACCGCCTCGTAGTAGACGTCGGGCGGCACGCCGCGCGCGACGAAGAAGCCGGGCGCGACCGTCGCCACGACGGAGAGGACGTAGGCGGCGCCGGTGCCGACCGCGACGAGCGTGTTCATGTCGGCGGAGTGGTGGCGGAACGCCGCCCAGGCGCGGGTGTAGAAGTGCCGGCCCGCCCACGCCATGACGCCGGTGGTGACGGCGAGGAGCGCGAACGTGAGCGGCCGCGGCGGGATCGCGTACAGCCACGGGAACGCACGCGAGAACGCCGGATCGAGCACGCGCATGCTCCAGCGCATCAGCGGGTCGGCGGGGCCGCCGAGGCCGAGGTGCGCGTGCGCGGCCATGAGCGGCATCGAGGCGACGTGCACCGCGATCCCGGCGGCGAGCGCGACGACCGCCTTCGCGCGAAGATCCTTGAACTCGCGAGCGCGCTCGGCGTCCTGCTCCGCGAGCGGATCGCCGCCCACCTGCGGCAGCGACGCGCCGTAGCCGGTGTCACGGATCCGCTCGACGAGCGCCTCGGGGCTCGAAGCCGCCGGGTCGTAGGCGACGGACGCCTCCGCCGTCATGAGGTTCACGCTCGCGTCGCGGACACCCGGGGCGGCCGAGAGCGCCTTCTGCACGCGCGCCTGGCACGCGGCGCAGGTCATGCCGGAGACGTCGATGGTGACGCGGGCCGATGCGGCGGCCGGCGACGGGGACATGGGCGCCGCGACGGGCTGCTCCGCCCGGCGCGCGACGACGGGAGCTTCGCTCGTCGCCATGGTCACGCCTCCTCGACGACGAGGGTGCCTCGCAGCATCCCCATCCCGCAGGTGAACTCGTAGGTGCCCGCCCTCGGCGACGGGATGTCCACGCCGGTGCGCTGGTGGGCAGGCAGGAACCGCCGGATGCCGAGGTCCGGGATCACGACCTCCTCGGAGCAGCTCGAGTCCTCGCGGCGATCGAAGACGAGCCGCGCGGGCTTCCCGGCGCGCAGACGAACGCGAGACGGGGCGTAGCCGCCCTCGACGCGGATGACCGCCTGCTGCAGACCGGTCGCGCCGACCTTCGCCTCGGCGGCGGCCTTCCGGCCCTCGGCGAGGAAGAAGTACCAGTTCACCCACGCGATCGACGCGACGCCTCCGGCCACCACCAGCATCTCGCTCGCTTCCACGACGTGCCCTCCCAGATACCCCTACCCGGTATCGTACGCCTCGAGACATAAATAGGGGGAGGGGGTATGTCAAGCGGCGTGAAGGCAGGGAGCGGGGGTCGCCAGAGAGGCGAGCGACTCGCGCCCCTCCCGCGACCCCTTCCCTCGCTTCAGGCGGCCCGCGGGAACGCGCGGCCCACGAGCTACAGGCAGGCGGGCGGCAGCGAACAGAACGACTGCGTCGCCGCGAGCTGGCACACGTCGAGCGCCACTCCAGGGCAGGCGGGGGCAGAGAAATCGCCGGCGACGGTGCTGCCGTCCTGGAACGTGATGTTCACTCCGCCCGTGACGACCGTGTCGCTCACCTGATCGATGCGGAGCGTGCCGCCCTGCACCGCGGGGCTCGGCGCGGCGTCCGCGCACGCCGCGCCCGTCCTGAGCGCCTGCGCATACGCGACCGTCAGGAGGCCGGTGCCGTCCGGGAGCGCGATCGTTGGGCTCGGCTGGATCGTGTAAGAGCCGGGCGTGAACGCCGGAGCGCCGAACGGCGGGGCCGGATTCAGCTTTGCGAAGACGATCGTCACGGACTGCGCGTCCGCGTGCAGCTTGCATTGCGCTGTCGTGTAGTCGCCGCAGATGTTGGCATACGAGGTGAGGTCGATCTTCAGGCCCTTGATGCCCACCTGCACATTCCCGCTGCCCAGAGGGTTCGGGACCGTGCAGGCGGTGGCGCCGGACGCAGCCGTGACGGAGCGTGCCTCGACCGCGGCGAAGGGTCGGCTTCCGATCGTACCGCTCGGCCCGTGGTTGTCCTTCGAGTTGCTGCTGCCGCCGCAGGCCATCGCGGCGGCGGTCACGACGAGGACGATGGCTCTGCGCATGAGGATCCCCCTGCGTTCGGCCAGACGTTTACCGTCCGTTCGCGTGATGGGCGCGGGGCCGTTCGGGGGGCATCACGGAAGAGCGAGGCAATCCGCTACCGACGGCGCGGGGAACGTCTCGGGGCTGACGCGCGCCAATCCACCACCCTCCAGTGACATCGTGTAGTGCCCCCCTACCGCGGTTCCGCCCCGGATCTGCACCGCGTCCGCGGGATCGCCGCCGCCCGCGTAGTCGAGCGTGCCGGAGATCTCGGGGCTCGCAGCCCCGTCGGGGCCGCGGGGCTCGAGCACGAACGCGAGCGCGCCCGACATGTGGCCGTCGCCCGCCGAGTCCGCCTCCGTGATCTGCGGGCCGTCCACGCGGATCCCACCGAGCTCGACGAGCGCGTCGAACCTGATGGTGGTGCGGTTGTGCAGGAACCCTTCCATCTCGACGTGGAACGATCCGTCGATCGTCGCGGCGAAGGTCGCCGGGTTCTGGTACTGCGTCATCCCCGGTCCGCCGAACCCGATGATGCGGACGTGCGCCGACCGGATGGCGAGGTTCACGACCTGGAACGCGCAGGACGCGTCTCGCTCCGTCGAGGCGCCGAGGCGGGCCATCGCGTCCGGCAGCCGCCGGTACGAGCCGTCGATCTCGGGGGCGCCGGTGACGACGAGGCGGTCTCCGGCGCGCGCGAACCCCGCCTGCATCGTCCGGTTCACGTCGCGCCGCGTCGCTCCGACGCGGGCGAGCACCGAGGTCCCGCGCTCGTCGGGCAGGAGGTACTCGGTGCGCGCCGTGAACGTCGCCGAGGTCGATCGAGCGTCCTCGTCCCACTCGCCCTGGAGCGCGCTCGCCGAGACGCCGGCCGACAGCGGGGTCTCGAGGGCGGTGAACGCGAACGAGCGAGGCGCGCCCGACCGCGGCCCGCCGAGCAGCAGCAGCCGCACCTCCGTGCCGCTCGCGGCCACCCACGTCTCGGCGTCGGCGAACGGCTTCGTGACGTCGAGCTTCTGCGCGACCTCCGCGTAGGGGCCGCACGCCGCCGCGATCAGCGCCGCGAGCACCAGCGCGGCCGCCGACAGCGCCGACAGCGCCGCCGAGCGAGAGCGTCGCGCGGTCACCGGGAGCCCTCGAGGCCGAGCAGGACGCCGAAGCGCGACGTCCACCCGTGGGCGAGATCGTCGGCGCGAAGCGGGTCGTAGAAGTCGTAGGCGAGGCTCACGTAGGCACCGATCGTCATCGCGCGCGAGAGCACCGTCGCCCCTCCCCTGAAGCGGACCGCGGAGGTCGCGCCGACACCGAGCGGGAGCGCGGAGAAGTCGCGGTACCCCGTCCTCCCGGGCATCCACAGGAACGTCCCATGCAGTCCCGGACCGGCCTCCACCTCCGCGTCGCGAAGTCTCCAGCGCCACTGCCAGCCGGCGAGGAGGTCGCCGCCGACGCGGCGGCCGTAGTAGTCGGCGGCGGCGTACACGCGCCCGTCCTGTCGCGCCTGCAGCGGCAGGAGCGCCGTCGCGTGCACGAACGGTCCGCGCGCGCCAAACGACCCGAGGTACCCGATCGCTGCCGAGTGGAAGACGTAGTGGCTGCCCCGCTCGCTGACGAAGCTGGTGGCGTGCCAGCCGAGCGCGAGGTTGTTCCGCGCCCCCGTGCGCGACGCGAACGGCTCCACCGACGCGCGGTGCGGTACGGCGCGTGGGTCCGCGCGCGCCTCCGCCTCGAGCTCTCCCGCGCCGTCCTGCTCGCGCGCTCCGCCGTCAGCGCCCTGCTCGCGGACCTCGCGGTCGGCTCCCGCCGTCGAGCCATCCGCGGGCAACCCGAGCGCCGCGACGGCGAGGAGCACGGCGGCGATCGTCATCGGCGCGCTCCGCGAGTGAGGCCCCTCGCCGCCTCGGCGCGCCACCCCGCCGCATCCGGCTCACGCGCCTCGTCCACCTCGGCGGCGAGCGCAGCCGCGCGCTCGTACGCGGTGCGAGCCTCGTCCGGGTGCCCGGCCTTGCCGAGCGCCTCCGCGAGCACGAGCTGGTTCGGCGGCGCGTCCGGGAACAGCGCGACGGCCTGTCGAGCCTGCTCCAGCGCGGCCTCGGGGTCGCCGGGGCCGAGCGGCCACGCGGGTGCGCGAAGCAGCACCAGCGCGAGCACCCGGTGCGGCCCGCCGGCGTCGAGTCGAGGATCGCGGTCGGCGGCGCCGCGGAGCAGCGCGACCATGCGATCGACGGCGTCGAGCGCCGTCGAGGTCCGGTCCCGCGCGAGCTGGCCGAGGGCGATCGCGAGCCGGTAGTCGCAGGCGGCGCTCGCGGGTGCCCGCTGCTGACACAGCTGACCGAGCTCGACCTCCCTCGCGGCGAGCCGCTCGCGAGCCGCCCCGTCCCGCTCGCGCTCGATCCGGAACGTCAGCGCGGCCATGGCGCCGAGGAGCCCGTCCACGCGACGCTCGTCCGCGGCGGCCGCCTCGACGAAGAGCGACTCGGCGATCTCCGCCTGGCCTGGATCGGCGCGCCGCGCCCACGCCGCCTGCGCGTCCGCGAGGATCGCGTCGGCGCTCCTCGACGTCGTCGGCGGCGCGAGCGTCGCCGGCTCGCGCAGCGCCGGCGCACAGGCGACCGCGACGAGCAGGGCGAGCGCGGCCCTCCTCACCTCGCCGCCTCCGCGAAGCGCTTGCGGGCCAGGGCCAGCGACGGCTCGTCGAGGGGGACGAAGCGCTCGAGCCGGATCGCGGCGAGCGCCGCGGCGCCCTGCGGCGCGCCGGGCAGCTCGCGCAGCGCGGCCGCGATCCGGCTCCACGCCGGAGGCGCGACCCTCCCGTCGACGATCGCGACGACGCCGATCGGGAGGGGCTCCGATCGCGCCACCACCTCGAGGTCGCT
>DASSQI010000196.1:0-24501 GCA_035702585.1 Anaeromyxobacteraceae bacterium | reverse complement strand
TCATCGACGACCTCTGCGAGCTGACGTTGCTCCACGGCGGCGACGTCGTGGCCGTCGCGGAGGAGCGGATGCCCTCCGGGTCTCCGGTCGCCGCGATCATCACGCGGCAACCGCTGCTCGGGCGGCGCCGGCGCAGCGGCTTCGGGAAGACGACGCGCGACGGCGCGACCTGGAAGCGGTCGGATGCGCACGTGCAGGTCGATGGTGACACGGCCCCTGTCGGGTACCAGGCATCGTGACGACCGCAGGCGCAGAACCGCGCTCGAGGCGAAGCCGCGGCGGGCTGGTGGGGGCGCATACCGTCAGTTGAACGGTCCCGGGGGCCGTAAACCGACGCTCGAGGGGGCGATCCGCTTGACCAGCTCGCGTCCGTTCTGCGAACAGTGCCCCGCGTGGAAGCGCTCACGGAGCTCCAGCACGATTTCCTGCAAGCGCTCGTCTCCCTGAACGGAAGCGCGGCGCAGCGCTTCGTGCGAGACCGCGCCGCGGCGAGCTCGCCGCTGCAGGCGCTCGAGGAGCTCGTCACTCCCGCGCTCGAGGAGCTCGGCGCGCAGTGGGACCGCGGCGAGGCGGCGCTGTCGCAGGTGTACATGGGCGGCCGCCTCTGCGAGCAGATCGTCGATGCGCTGCTCCCGCCCCCGGGCGACGCCCCCCTGCGCTCCGACGCCGATCGACCGCGCATGGCGATCGCGGTGATCTCCGACCGGCACATGCTCGGGAAGCGCATCGTCGCATCGGTGCTGCGCGCGGCGGGCTGGAAGCTGCTCGACTACGGTCACGGCGACGCCGATTCGCTCGCCGCGCGAGCGCGCGCGGACGGGCTCGACGTCCTGCTCGTCTCGGCGCTGATGCTCCCCTCGGCGCTCGAGGTGAAGCGGCTCACCGGCCTGCTCTCGACCACGGTGCCGCGGGTCCGCGTCGTCGTCGGCGGCGCGCCGTTCGTGTTCGACGAGCAGCTGTGGCGAGAGGTGGGCGCCGACGCGTGCGGACGGAACGCCGCCGACGCCCTCGCGATCGTGCGCCGACTCTCCGCGGAGGTCGCCGCATGCGCGCCATGACCTCCGCCGAGCGCGTCGGGACCGTGCTCCGCGGCGGCGAGCCCGACCGCGTGCCGTGGCTCCTGCTCGTCACGTTGCACGGCGCGCGCGAGCTCGGCGTCTCGATCGAGGAGTACTTCTCGGACCCGGAGAGAGTTGTCGAGGGGCAGCTCCGGATGCGCCGTCGATATCGCCACGACTGCCTGTACGGCTTCTTCCATGCGGCGATCGAGGCGGAGGCGTGGGGCGTGGAGGTGCTGTACCGCGACGACGGCCCGCCGAACGCCGGGGCGCCGCTGGCGCGCCGCCTCGACGACGTGCTCCGGCTCGAGGCCCCGCGCGTCCGCGACAGCGCCTGCCTGCGCAAGGTGCTCTCCGCGCTCGTGGCCCTGAAGGCGCGATCGGGCGGCGACGTCCCGGTGATCGGCGTCGCGCTGTCGCCGTACTCGCTGCCGGTGATGCAGCTCGGGTTCGAGCGCTACCTCGAGCTGTTGCACGAGCGCCGCGATCTGCTCGCGCGGCTCCTCGCGATGAACGAGGAGTTCTGCGTCGAGTGGGCGAACGCGCAGCTCGACGCCGGCGCCGACGCGCTCGCCTACTTCGATCCGGTCGCCTCGCCGTCGATCGTCCCGCGCGAGCTCTACATGGCGACGGGGTTCGACACCGACCGGCGGACGCTGTCGCGGATCCGCGGCCCGGCCGTGTTCCACTTCGCCTCGGCCCGCGGGCTCCCGCTCGTCGACGACGTCGCGTCCACGAAAGCGGTCGCACTGACGGCGAGCGCGCTCGAGGACGTCGGCGCCGTGAAGGCTGCCTGCGACGGCCGGCTCACGGTCGTCGGCAACCTCAACGCCCTGGAGATGCGGCGCTGGACACCCGAGGAGGCCGAAACCCGCGTGAAGAGCACGATCGCGAAGGCGGCTCCCGGCGGGCGGTTCATGCTCGGCGACAACCACGGGGAGATCCCCTGGCAGGTCCCGGAATCGGTGCTGGACGCCATCGCCGGCGCGGTCGAGCGCCACGGAAGGTACCCCCTCGAGTGACACGTCCTGCGCCCCGGCTCGCGTTCGCGGTCTGCAAGAACTTCGAGGACGAGGCCCGCGCCGCCCTCGCGGCGCTGGAGCCGTCCGACGTCGCGCTGACGGTCTTCCCCGCGCGCTGCGGCCGCCCGCCGATCCAGCGGCGCGAGCTGGCGGATCTGCTCGCACCGTGCGGCGGGGAGGGAGCGGAGGTGATCGGGTCGGCGTGCTGCGCCGCCCTCCGCCGCGCGCCGGATCTGCCCGCCGACTGGCGCGTGCACGTGATGGAGAGCTGCTTCGAGCTGCTCGCGCCGCGGCCGCTGCTCGACGCTCAGCTCCGCGAGGGCGCATACGTCCTGACCGCGGGGTGGCTCCGCCGCTGGCGAGAGCACATCGCGGCAGAAGGGCTCGACGATCCCCATCTCGCGCGCCAGCTCTTCGGCGAGTCGACGACGAAGCTCCTCCTGCTCGACAGCGGGCTCGACCCCGACTCGGTGTCCCGGCTCGCCGAGCTCGCGGAGCACCTCGCGCTCCCCGCGGAGGTGCTGCCGGTGGGCGTCGGCCTCCTCCGGGAGCGCGTGCTGCGGCTGCGCGCCGAGGCCGCGCTCGCGTCGGAGCGCCGGGCGCACTCGGCGGCGCTCGCGGCGGCGCACCGGCAATCCGCCGAGTACGCCGTCGCGTTCGATCTCGTCGGCTGTCTCGCCGACTCGGTCGAGGAGCGCGAGGTCGTGGAGCGGGCGCTCGACGTGTGCGCCACGCTCTTCGCGCCGGCGCGCCTCGCGTACCTCTTCGTCGGCACCGGCACCGGCACCGGCACCGGCACCGGCGCGGGCGAGCTGGAGGTGAGACCTCCGCTCGAGGACGCGTCGGAGCGGGCGCGCGTCGCCGAGCAGCTCGCGACCAGGAGCGCCCCGCGCGACGGATTCGTCGTCGCGATCGAGCACCGGGGTCAGCTCTTCGGCGTGCTCGGCGTCGAGGGCGTCGCGTTCCCGCAGTTCCGGGATCGTTACGCCGACCTCGCCTCCACGGTGGCGCGCGTCTGCGGGGTGGCGATCGCCAACGCGCGGGCGTTCCACGAGGTGAAGCTCGCGAGGGCCTCGCTCGCGCTCGAGCGCGAGCGGCTGGCGGTGACGCTGAACAGCATCGGCGACGGCGTCATCGCGACCGATCGCGAGGGGAACGTGGTGCTCGTGAACGAGGTCTGCGCCGAGCTGACCGGCTTCGCCGAGCGCGAGGCCGTCGGCCGGCCGCTCGGCGACGTGTTCCGCGTGCTCGACGAGAGGACGCGCGCCCCGCTCGTGGATCCCGTGCAGCAGGTCCTCCGGATCGGGAGGGCCGTCGACCTCATCAACGGCGCGCTGCTCGTCGCGCGGGACGGCACCGAGCATCACGTCGCTGACAGCGCGGCGCCGATCCTCGATCGCGACGGGCAGACCCTCGGGGTCGTCCTCGTCTTCCGCGACGTGACCGCGCAGAAGCACAGGGGGAGGCTGCATCGCGTCCTCGACGAGGCGACGCAGCTGCTCGCGTCGTCCCTCGACATGCCGCGCGTGCTGGACGAGGTCCGCAGCCGCGTGGCGAAGGAGCTGGGGGTCGGCTGCGAGATCGAGGTCGCCGCGCCCGCGGATGACGCCGAGGCGCGCCACGACATCCCCGGCGATGCCGAGCGTCCGGGCCGGCTCGTCGTCCGGATCGAGCCGGCGGGCGCGGGCGGGCCGAGCGGATACCTCGCGCTCACGTCGAGCGACGCCCTCGACGCCGAGCACGCCGCGTTCGCGCGGGAGCTGGGGCGGCGCGTGGCGCTCGCGCTCGAGAACGCGGGCCTGCTCGAGACCACCCGCCAGGCCGTCGCGATCCGCGACCGCTTCCTGTCGATGGCCTCGCACGAGCTGAGGACGCCGCTCACGTCGCTGCAGCTCCAGGGCGAGTCGATGAGGAGGCGGATCGGTCGTGGCGAGGCGTTCTCGCACGAGCAGTCGGAGCGGCTCGTCTCGATTCTCCTGCGGCAGGTGCAGCGCCTCAGGCGGCTCGTCGAGGACATGCTCGACGTCTCGCGCATGAACGCGGGCAAGCTCGCGGTCCGCGCCGAGCCGCTCGACCTCTCGCGCCTCGTCGCCGCCGAGCTCGAGAACCGCGCCGACGAGCTGCAGGCCGCCGGGTACGCGGTGTCGGCCCGGATCGAGCCCGGCGTGACCGGGCGCTGGGACCCGCAGCGCATGGAGCAGGTGGTGGCGAACCTCGTCGGGAACGCGATCCGCTACGGCAGGGGCGCGCCGCTCGACGTCGCCCTCTGGCGCGACGGCTCCTCCGCGAAGCTGCTGGTGCGCGACCGCGGCATCGGCATCGACCCGCGGGACCACGCGCGGATCTTCCGCGCGTTCGAGCGCACCGCGAACGCGAGCGAGTCCGGCCTGGGGCTCGGGCTCTTCATCGTCGCGCAGATCGTCGCCGCTCACGGCGGCACGATCGCGGTCGAGAGCACGCTCGGCGCGGGCTCGACGTTCGCCGTCGAGCTGCCGCTCGACCCGGCGACGCCCTGACGAAGAGCGCCGCTCCGGGTTCCGCGATCGCGGGGCGGCACCGCTACAGGTCGACGCGCTCGAGGCGCCGCGCGGCGAGCAGCGCCGGCACGACGGTCCAGACGGCGATCGACGCCGCGAGCGCGAGCGCCGCTCCGGCGGAGCCGCGCGTGAACCGCAGGAACGCGAGCGAGGCGGCGCCGAACGCGGCGGTGCCCTCGATCGCGAGCAGGGCTCCGGTTCGCACCGCGCCCACCGGGTTCACGATGACCGAGACGACCAGCAGGCGCGACGCGATGCCCGACGGCAGCAGTGACGCAACCCCGAGCGCCGCGACGTCGAACAGCACCACCGCGACGAACCACGCGACGACGGCCAGCGCGAGGGCGCGCACGCGCCTGCGTCCCGCGGCGCCGGCCGACAGGAGCGCCGACAGCGAGAGGAAGACCGCCGTGAGCAGGAGAGAGCTCACGACGAGCAGCGCGTACCCTCCGCCGCCGGTCTCGCCCGCCTGCGCGAAGACCACGACGCCGGCGGCGCCGAAGCCCACGAGCTCGGCGGCGGAGAAGGCCACGACGAGCCCGAGGAGCTTCCCGAACAGCACCGCGCGCCGGGACAGCGGCTGCGCGAAGAGCAGCTCCGCCGTGCCGCGCTCCGGCGCCAGCGCGGACACGCCGATGAGGAGCGCCGCGAGCGGCACGACCAGCGCGACGAGCTCGACGAGCGAGGCGCTCGTGCGCGCGAAGTCCTGGAAGCCGTGGCCGCCCGACAGCACGTACCCCGACCCCGCCACCGCCAGCGCGAGCAGCGCGAAGGCGGCGGCGAAGATCTGCATCCATCGCGAGCGCGATGCGAGGAGCAGCTCCTGGCGCGCGACGAGCAGCAGCGGCGACGGGGCTCGCGGAGTCACGGCGCTCCGTTCGGCGGTCCCGAGGGTCCGAACACGTCGGCGGCCGTCAGCTGCGTGCCGCCGGTCGCGCTGGGATCGGCAGCGGTCGACATGGCGGCCACGTGCGCGATGAGGTGGGATCCCATCGGCGTCTGCAGGCCCGGGACCCGCACGTACACCGCCGATGCCGCCGGCACCCACCTGCCATCGCCGTGGTCGGCGACGAAGGCGATCGCGCGGGCCGGGACGCGCGGGTTCGCGTGCAGCCAGTCGCGGAGGCAGCCGATGTCGTCGAAGAAGCGCGGCTCCTCGCCCGGGGCCACGAGCTGCGCGGCGAAGTGGACGTCGGAGACGGCCATCCGGCAGTGCGCGCAGGTGTCGTGGCGCGTGTCGAGCGCAGCCGGACCGGGCGGACTGCGGCGGCAGCCGATCGCGAGGGCGAGCAGCATCGCTGCCACGGCAAGAGATCTCATGTCACCCTCCCGACGAGCTCCGTGTACAGGGCCTCGACGCGGCCCTCCTCGGAGGTGAGGCCGCGGATCTCGACGCCGGCCTCGCGGATCACCTCGATCGCGGCCGCGCGCGACGCGGGAGGGGCGGGGACGACGATCTCCTCGCCGCTCCAGCGCGCGTCCGGGGCGATCGGCGCGAGCGCCTCGAGCAGCCCCGCGGGGCACGCGCTCACGCGTACCCGCATCAGCCCGCGCGCCGCGAGCCGCTCGGCCAGCTCGCGCGGCCCCAGGTCGGCCACCAGCCGTCCCTCCACGAGGATGGCGATGCGATCGGCGAGGCGCTCGACGTCGCCGAGCTGGTGCGAGCTGAACAGCACCGCGCGGCCTTCGCGCCTCCAGCGCTCGACCAGCGCGTAGAACACCTCGATCCCGGCCGTGTCGAGCGACGAGGTGGGCTCGTCGAGGAGGAACGCGCGCGCGTCCGGCAGCGCCGCGACGGCGAGGCCCAGCCGCTGGATCATGCCGCCGGAGTACCCTCCCACCGCGCGGTTCGCGGCGCCGTTCAGCGACGCCGCACGGAGCAGGTCGCGCGCCGACGCCTCCGTCGCGCCGCGGAGACGGCGAAAGAAGTCCACGACCTCCTGGCCGGTCAGCGCGTCGGGGAAGCCCACGCGCTGCGGCAGGAAGGAGAGGAGCCGGCGTACCTCGGGATCCTGCGTGCTCGCGCCGGGGTCGCCCGCGAGCACCCGCCCCGACGTCGGGTGGACGAGGCCCGCCGCCGCCTTCAGCGACGTGCTCTTCCCGGAGCCGTTCGGGCCCAGGAGCGCGACCACCTCGCCGGCTGCGATCGACAGCGTGAGGTCCTGCACGGCGCGATGCGCGCCGAAGCGCTTCGTGAACGACTCGAACCGGATCACGGCGGTCCCCCGGCGCGCAGGCGCCGGCCTCCGGTGACGAGCACCGCGATGCCGAGCGCGAGCGCGGCGAGCGACGCGGCGATCCCGGGGCCCGATGCGTGGCGCGCTGCGCCGCTGCGCGGCACCGCGGGGAGGTCCGGGGGCCGGACGAGCGCCGCGTGATCCACGGCCTGCACCTGCGCCAGCACGGGGAAGCTCCGCTCGGCGGCGGCGAGCGCGGACGCCGCCACGCTCTGCGCGAGCAGATCGGCAGCCGAGAGGTTCCCGCGGAGGTGGTCGAAGAGGCTCCCGAGCACGTAAGGCCGATCGCTGCGGCCGTCGCCGTCGAGATCCGGCTCGTCGTTGCCGGTCCAGTAGTTGCCGTCGAACGACGTGTCCGTGCGCCGGCCGACGAGGTCGAGGGGCGTCAGGTTCGCGACGAACGCGTTCTCCTCGAAGCGCACGCCGCTGCACGAGTCGTACAGCACGATCCCGGCGTCGGACTCGGCGATCACGTTGCGGCGGAACACGTTTCGATAGGAGCCCTCGAGGAAGATCCCGCGCGCGTTGTCGGCGAGGAGGTTGTCCTCCGCGAGCGTGTCGTCGCACGCCTTGAACAGCAGCCCGACCGAGGCGAACCCGCGGTTGTGGACGATGCGGTTGCGCCTGAACTCGATGCGACGGGAGTACATGAGCACCGCCCCCGCCGCCGAGCTCGCGAACAGGTTGTCCTCGAAGACGTTGTCGTCCGAGAACATGTAGTGGAGCGCGTAGCGCAGGTCGCGCGCGACGTTCCCGCGGACCACCCCGTGCGGCGACGACTGGATGTAGAACCCGTCCCTCGCGTCGCGGATGTCGTTCCGCTCCAGCACGAACCCGTCGGTGTTCCAGACGTGGACTCCCGACCCCTTCTCGCCGGGCTCCTTCTCGCGGATCCCCACGATGACGTTGCCCTCGACGCGCGCCCCTTGCGCCTCGCGCAGGTAGACGCCGAACAGGGATCGCTCGATCCTGCAGTCCCGGATCACCGCTCCCGTCGCCGCGACGTGGACGCCCGCCGAGTCCCTTCCGAGATCTCCTCCCTCGCGCCCGTCGATGTCGAAGCCCTCGACGGTGACGCCGGGCGCGCGTACGCGGACGACGCTCCCGGACCCGCTGCCGACGAGTCGCGGGCGGCCGACGCCGACGAGGCGCACGGTCCGGTCCAGCACGAGGTCTCCCTCGTACACGCCGGGGCCCACCTCGATGCGCTCGCCCGGTGCGGCCGCGTCCACCCGCGCCTGCAGCGGCGACGCCTGCCCGGGCGGCGGCCGCCCCTCGAGACCTCCCGGCGAGATCGGCGCCATGTCGCCCTGGGCGAGCGCGAGGGCGACGAGGAGCGGCGCGACCGTCATCGCTCGATCAGCGCAGCGCGGTGCCGGCCGGGAGCGCGGCGGACGGGGACGGCGCCGCGCGCTCGCGGCGGATCGCGCTCCGCACGGAGATGACGAGCGCGATCGCGAGCACGAGCCCGACCAGGAACAGCGCGTAGGATCCCAGTGCCGGGTACGAGTAGACCTCGAAGTTCGCGAGCTGTTGCCCGCCGAGCAGGGGCGGCATGAACGGGTCCACCTTCACGGGCGCCGTCGGCGCGAGGTCGTGCCCGTACCGGTACATCTTGTACGCGAACGACCAGAGCGAGAAGGCGCCGAAGTAGGTGAACAGCACGATCGAGTCGACGACGTCGAGCACCCTGCCGACCGCCGCCGCGCGCAGGAACACGAGCGCGAGCACGCCGAGCACGAACGGCATCCACTGGAACTCGCGGAAGTCGTCGGGCGCGAGGTCGCGCATGCCGATGTAATGGTTGAGGAGGTTGATCTCCTTGAGGTCCTGCCCCTTGTTCCCGCCCTGGAGCTTGTACGAGTAGATGTCGAGCCGCAGCCCGCCGCTGTACTGCGGCGCGAACATCGTGAGGTTCCAGAGCGGGAACGCGTAGGTGGGGAGGACGAGCAGCGCGGCCGCGAGCGCGAGCGCCCGCGCGCCGCCTCCGATCGGCGCCGCGAGCAGGCGGTGGCTCCTGTCGAACAATGGCTTCACGACGTACCTCCCTCGCCCGCGCCTCGGGTCACTGCTTCGCCGGCTTCACGACCAGGTAACCCTGCATCTCCTGGTGCAGCGCAGAGCAGAAGTTGGTGCAGTAGTAGGGGAACACGCCCGGCTTCGTCGCCTTGACGGTCACGACCTTCGTCTCGCCCGGATCGATGACGAGGTTCAGGTTGTAGTCGAGCAGCGCGAACCCGTGCAGCTCGTCGGTCGTCTGCTCGATGTTCGTGATCGCGAACTTCACCGTGTCGCCCTGGTTCACCTCGACCGCCGACGGCGTGAAGCTGGAGCGCACCGCGACGATCTTGACGACGACCTCGTTCCCGTTCCGCGTCATCCCGGCGTCCTTCACGTCCCAGACCGCGAGCGGGTTCTTGTTCTCCTCCTTCGGATACACCTCGATCGGCTTGATCTTGTCGGCCTTGATGATCTGGGCGTAGTGCGGCTCGGGCTCGGTGAACGCGTCGTACACGAGCTTCATCTTGTCGCCGGAGACGTCGACGAGCTGCGACGACTCGGGCTGCGACGGGCCGACCGAGAGGTGCCGCCCGTGCGAGAGCTTGTTCAGGCCCACGAGCCACTTGCCGTCCGGTGACACGGTGTCGCCCTCGGCCGCGGCGAGGTGCCCCGTCGAGTAGGACATCGGCACCTTGTCGAGGACCTCCCAGGTCCCGAGCTTCCACTTGACGAGCGCGCTGTCCACGAAGAGCGACGTGTACGCGACTCCGTCCGGCCCGAACTGCGTGTGCAGCGGCCCGAGGCCCACCGGGACCTCCGCGTCCTTGATCGACTCGTACTTGAGCACCGGGATGCCGTCCTCCTCACCGGTGAAGTCCTTGTTCTTGATCGCGGTGAGGACCTTCTCGAAGTTGAACGCGGTCGTGACGCCCTGGAGCTTTCCGGAGCCGACGACGTACTTCCCGTCGGGCGACACGTCGACGCCGTGCGGCGACTTCCCGCACGGCATGAGGTAGACGAGTCCGGGGACCTTCCGCGGGTCGAGCACCTTCACGCCGCCGATCTGGTCGCCCTTGCCCTCGGCGGCGGCCTTCTCCGCGGCGCGCCAGTCGATGGCGGCGATGTAGTCGCGGTCGCGCTGCGAGGCGGTGACCTCGAGCTTGCCGGTGGCGCGCTCCGAGTTGTAGCAGGTCAGGAAGAACCAGCCGTCCGAGATCTTCTTGCCGGCGTCGCCGAGATCCCAGTCGAACGGCGGCAGGACGACCTGCCACCCGAGGGACATCTGGCCGGTCTTCGGGTCGATCTTGATGCCCGCCGCGACGCCCTTGTAGTCGGTCGCGAACCTGTCCACCGACACGGCGGTCCCCTTCGGGATCGGCACCGGGAACCGCGATGACATGATCACGTACTCGGAGTTCGGCGTGATGAAGGTCGAGCCGTGGTTGCCCGAGATGTTCGGGACCGGCCCGAGGATCTGCCTGGTCTTGAAGTCGCGCAGATCGATGCGGGCCATGCGCCCGTTCATCTCGTTCACGAAGAGCCAGCGCCCGTCGTAGTCGCCGTTCGTCTCGGAGAGCGCCGGGTGGTGGACGTCACCCCAGGTGAGATTCCCGAGCATCGCCTTCGTCTCGTCGTCGAAGCCGTAGCCCGTCGCCGGGTACGGAGCGAACACCGGGATCGTCGTGATGTGGCGCATCGACGGGAGCCCGTAGATGAAGACCTGTCCCGAGTGACCGCCCGACGAGAACATGTAGTACTCGTCGAGGTCGCCGGGGGGCACGTACGTCTTCTCGGCCGCCACCGCGATGTCGGAGGCGGCGGCCGGGCGCCTCGCGTTCTTCGGCTCACGCGGAGGGCAGCCGACGAAGATCGCCACCCCGAGCGTTGCCGCGATCGCCGCAGCGATCGTCTTCCTCGTGTCCGCCATGTGCTCCTCCGTGTCGAAGCTCAGTGGGTCGCCGCGCCGCCGCCCTGCTTCGCGACGAGCTGCTTCTGGTGCTCGGCGTAAGCTTCCCGCACCTTCTGGATCGCTACCTCGAGCTCCGCGGGCGTGAGCACGATCTGGCGCGACAGGACGACCGCCATGGTCCCCGTGGGCGCCCGCAGGAAGTCGTCCACCGTCCGCCCGAACCGCGCCTGCACGTCCTCGACCGCGATCGAGAGGTCGGGGCCGATCTGCGCCGGGCTCCTCACGCCGAGCGACGTCACGCTGTGGCAGACGAAGCAGCCCGTCTTCACGAACCAGGCGCCCGGGCCGGTGAGCATCCGCCGCTCCGCCGCGACCTCCTCGGGAGTCTGCGGGTCGGTCCTCGGGGCACCGGCGACGTACGCCGCGGGCACGCTCTCCTTCCGCCACGACATGACGAGCATCGAGAGCGCCTGCACCTGCTCGGTCGAGAAGTTGAAGTTCGGCATCACCGTGTCGGGGACGATCGCGCGCGGCTCCCGGAAGTGGGCCACGTGCCAGGCGAACATCGTCTGCTGTCCCAGCAGCCGCGTGTAGTCGAACTGCTCGGCCGCCTTGTCGCCCTCGAACGTGAGGTCGGGCCCGATGCTGCCGCCCCGGCCGTTGATGACGTGGCACGCGTGGCAGCCCTTGTCGCGCACCAGCTTCTTCGCGAGGTTGATCGCGCCGGCGCCCGCCGTCTCCCGCTCGTAGCGGTGGCAGACGTTGCAGTTCATCTGCACGAGCGCGCCCTTGTCGGTCGCGAGCGAGTACCCTTCGCCGAGCGTCTCGCCGAGCACCGGGTGCTCCCAGAACGGCACCGGCCCGTGGGCCTCGGCGACGTCGACCGCGTAGCCCTGACCGCCGTGGCACGAGGTGCAGCCGAAGCGCTCGACGGGGTGGGTGGCGAGGATCTTCGGCGGGTGCGTGCGGAACGGCTCCTCCGCGTCCTCGAAGCCCTTCCACGACGTCGCCTGATGGCACATGACGCAGCGGTCGGCCCGGCGCAGCTCGGGGACCCACACCTGCAGCATGCCCGACGGCACGCCGGCGGCCTTCTCGGCGCCGAACTTGGCCGCGACGCGGTTGCGGAACTCCCACTGGTACCAGCGCCAGTCGTGCGACCAGTCCTTCCAGGCGAAGAGCCCGAGGGACGCGACGAGCGACACGCCGACGAGCGCGAGGACGAGGCGGTCGCGGCGGCGATACGGCGACGGAGTTCGCTGTTCCATGGTCAGATCCGCGTCGGCAGCTGCGGCCAGGCTTCCCACGGCCAGTACAGGTTCCAGTACGGACCGCGAGCGAACAGGCCGATGTACGTGAGCACCAGGACGGCGACGACGACGAGGATGAAGACGAGGTTCTGCAGCTTGCGGCTCGCGGGGAACCAGCGGCCCGTCGCGTCCACCGGACTGCGGTCGAGCCACGGCCACACCAGCAGCAGCGTCACGAGCGCGCCCGGCAGGATGATGCCGCCGATGAGCGCGCCGTTCAGCGTGAACGAGCCGAGCCGGACGGTGGTGTCGGTGACGAGCTCCTGCAGCCACAGGAAGTACCAGGGCGCCTTCGCCGGGTTTGGCGTGACGAGCGGGTTCGCCGGCTCCTCGATCGGAGACGCTATGAAGACGGCGAGGATGCTCACGACGGCGATGGTCCCGAGCACGACGATCGCCGCGCGACGCGTGAGGTCCGGCACCGAGTTGACCGTCGTGTCCGGGCGCTCGACCGACGTCGCCTTGATGGTCGGGTTCGTCCCACGGGCGACGCCGAGGAGCGTGTAGGTCTTCGTCCTCGCCGCGGGGACCTCCACAGGAGCGGTCATCGCGGCGGCGCGGTCGGCGCACGCGAGGCCGCCGTCCTTGCGGATGCGCCACATGTGGTAGGCGAAGAGGATCCCGAGCAGGCCGGGCAGGATGATGACGTGCAGCACGTAGAACCGGATCAGCGTCGGCTGGTCGATGGCGCGGCCCCCGAGCATGAGCTCGCGGACCTTCTCGCCGACGACCGGCACCGCCGACGCGATGTTGGTGCCGACGGTGACCGCCCAGTACGCGAGCTGGTCCCACGGCAGGAGGTAGCCGGTGAACGAGAGGAACAGCGTCACGAGGAACATCACGACGCCGATGACCCAGTTCATCTCTCGCTTCTGGCCGCGGCCGGTGCCGTTCTTGTACGCGCCGGTGAGGAAGACGCGGACGAGGTGCAGGAACACCATCGCGACCATGAGGTGCGCCGAGATGCGGTGGACCGATCGGATCCACGACCCGAACGTCACCACGAACTCGATGTCCTTCACCGACGCGTAGGCGCGCTCGACCGACGGCACGTGCAGGAACAGCAACGGCAGCCCGGAGACCACGAGCAGCAGGAGCAGCGCCGCCGAGATCGTCCCGAGCCACAGGGAGTAGCGCCAGTCCATCGACGCCTTCAGCGCCTTGTTCGGGAACCAGTGGAGCAGGAAGTTCGCGACGATCGCGTCGCCGGCCTCCCGGTCGGACGCGGGCGTCACGCTCCACCCCGGACGCGGGTGGACGCCGGGCGCCGACCGCGGGGCGGGTGACTTCACCGATGGGTCAGGAACCGTTGCCACGGAGCCTCCTCACGCGATGGTGAGCCGGAAGTCGTGCGGGACCGGCTTCGCGAGATCGACGACGAGCTGCCCGTCGTCGGTGGCGATCGCGAGGTCGTACCAGGCCAGCGGCCGCGGCGCGGGACCGGCGACGTTCTGGCCGTCACCCTCGTATCGGGAGCCGTGGCACGGGCAGAGGAACCGGTGCGTCAGCTTCAGAGGATGCCCGCCCACGTCCTTCGTCTCGACGCGCGGCAGCGCCTCCGCGCGCACGGTGCAACCGAGGTGCGTGCACACGGCGGAGATCGCGTGGAACGTCTTCCCCTCCCGGAACACGAACAGCCGCTGCTCCGGCAGGAACTTCATGCCGTCCGGGAACTCGTTCGGCGGCCCGAGCTTCACGGTCGTCGGCGCGTCGTACGAGACGTTCGGGACGAGGGATCGCAGCGCCGCGACGCCCTGTCCGGCGAGCGCGACGACACCCGCGCCGATGCCGATCCCCTTGAGGAACTCCCTGCGATCCTTTCGCTCCGCCATGCTCGACCTCGTGTCCGCCGGGGGTCAACCGGCTGGCGAGTAGCGCTGCGTGATCTGGAACCGCTCCATCGTCATCGCGTCCGTCGGGCAGCGGATGGCGCAGAGGCCGCAGCGGATGCAGTTCGTGTCGTCCTTGAGCATCGCCGAGAGCGGCAATCCGTCCGCGTCGGCTGCGTCGACGAGCGCGCGGCGCTCCGCCTCCGGCAGGTCCACGTCCTCGAGCGGCACGAGCGAGAGGCAGTACTCGGGGCAGACGTCGACGCAGCGCCCGCACAGCACGCACTTCTCGGGGTCGTAGATCGTCTGGACGTGGCAGATGAGGCAGCGCGCCCCCTGGGCGATGGCGTCGTCCGTCGCGAACGCCGTCTCGACCTCGGTGATGCCGCTCCTCCGGCCCAGGTCGACCGTCGGCGGCGAGGCGCGATCGACGAGCTCGAACCCGGCGATCATCCGGTAGTCGCGGGTGGGGATCTTCTCGATCGCGATCACCGACTCGATGCGCGCGGCCTCCCGCGAGAGGTACTCGTGCATCGAGCGGGCCGCGCGCTTGCCGTTCGCGATCGCCTCGATGAGGTTTCTCGGACCGAACGCGACGTCGCCGCCGGCGAACACGCCCGGGGCGCTCGTGGCGAGGGTCGTGCGGTCGATCTTCACCGTGCCCGCGGGGTTCAGCTCGACGCCGTCCTCGGGCTTCAGGAACGAGAGATCGGCCTGCTGCCCGATCGCGAGCACGCACCCGTCGGCCGCGATCTCGACGACGTCCTCGTCGTCGTACGCCGGCGCGAAGCGGCCGGAGGCGTCGAAGACCTGCTTCACCCGCCGCAGCTGGACCTTCTCCAGCCGCTCGCCGCCGACGAACCGCTTCGGTCCGCGGCGCGGCTGGAACCGAATTCCTTCCTTCTTGGCCTCCTCGAACTCCTCGTGACCCTGCGCGGTCCGGAGCACCGGCATCTCCTCGAAGCTCTCGAGGGAGACGATGGTGACCTCGGCCGCGCCGCCGCGCACCGCGGCGCGCGCGGAGTCGAGCGCCTCGACGAGGCGCGCGTCCGACTCGGCGCCCAGCGCGGCACCCAGCGCGCCGACGTCGTCGTCGCGGCCCGCGCGGAGCGCCAGTCGCGCTGCGTCGAACGCCACGAAACCGCCGCCGATCACGACGACGCGGCGGCCGAGGTCCATGCGGTAGCCGCGGTTCGCGTTGAGCAGGTAGTCGACGGCCTTCACGACGCCGTCGAGCTCGACGCCGGGGATCGCGATGTCGCGCCCCTTCTGCACGCCGACCGAGAGGAAGAACGACTCGAACCCGTCGCGCCGGAGCTCCGCCAGCCCGAACGTCGGCGTGAGCGGCGTGCCGGTCCGGAGCGTCACCCCGAGTGAGAGGATCTTGTCGATCTCGGCGCGGATGACGCTCCTCGGCAGCCGGTACTCCGGGATGCCGAACCGCATCATCCCGCCGGGCTCCTCCGCGGCCTCGAAGACGGTGACGTCGTACCCGAGCAGCGCCAGGTCGTGCGCCGCCGAGAGCCCCGCCGGCCCTGCGCCGATCACGGCGACCTTGCGGCCTTTCGACGTGCCGGCGCCCATCGGCCGGGTGGGGAGGTGGCCAGGATAGCGGTTCCCCTCGGGGACCAGCGCCTCGCGAAGCCGGTCCTGCGTGTCGGGGTGGATCGACTCCACTCCGAACCGCTCGGTGACGGTCCGCTTCAGCGCGCGGATGGTGATGGGCGCGTCGATCGACCCGCGGCGGCACGCGTCCTCGCAGGGAGCGGCGCAGACGCGTCCGCACACCGACGCGAACGGGTTGGGGGCGCGCGCGACGAGGTAGCCCTCCTCGTAGCGGCCCTGCGCCACGAGCTGGCAGTAGCGCCCGCCATCGGTGTCCACCGGGCAGCCGACCTGGCATTTGACCTGGGCTCGCCAGTCCTCGAGCCCGGGGAGCCGCACTGGGATGGCCATCGAGGGGTCCTCGGTCCGCGCCGCACGAACGACCGGCTCCCCTCCGGCGGGGAGCCCGCGACGGAGGCCATCATCGGCCGACCAGCCCGATCGGCGGCTTCCTATATGGGGCCTACCGGAGAGGGGGGCGCAGGCGGGTCGGTGCTCGAGCCGGTTCGCGCGAGGAGCGGTCGGTGCGCCCGGCGTCGAAGGACGGCGGCGGGGTCCGGCAGTAGCTTCGCGCATGGAAGCGTTCGCCGCGCTCGCAGTCGTCGGCATCGCCATCGCGCTGTTCGCGATCGACCGCATTCCCGTCGAGGTCAGCTCGCTCGCTCTCGTCGTGATCCTCGTGGCGGCCGGCCTGCTCACGCCGGAGGAAGCGCTGGCCGGCTTCTCGAACGAGACGGTCATCTTCATCTTCGCGCTGCTCGCGATGACGCAGGGGCTGGAGGCGACGGGGGTGATGCACCTCGTGGCCGAGCGCGTCCTCGCCGTCGCCAGGGCCGGCCCGAGGGCGTTCATGGTCGCGCTCCTGGGCGTCGTCTGCGCGTTCTCGACGGTCGCGTCGAACACGGCGGTCACGGCCGCCTTCCTGCCGATCGCGAGCGGCGCGGCGCGGCGCAGCGGCGTGCCGCTGCGTCGGCTGCTGCTCCCGCTCGCGTTCGCGTCGATGCTCGGGGGCACGGTGCTCTTGTTCGGCACCTCGACGAACCTCGTCGTCTCGGAGGCGATGCAGCGGCTCGGCATGAGGCCGATCGGCTTCGCGGAGCTCGCGCCCGTCGGCCTCGTGCTCGCGGTGGCCGGCATCGCGGCCACGATCGCGCTCGCGAGGCGCCTCTCGCCGGAGATGCAGGGGAGCCCGACGCTCGACCTGCTCGAGCGCGAGTACGTCACCGAGGTCGTCGTCGAGGCCGGATCGCCGCTCGTCGGCAAGGCGGTGGGCGACGTGAACCTCGGCAGCGACCTGCCGGTGCTCGGGATCGTGCGCGCGGGCTCGACGATCGCCGCCGATCCGCGTCAGGTCCTCGCGGTCGAGGACCGGCTGGTCGTGGGAGGCGGCCCTACCGACGTGATCCGGATGGAGGCGGAGAGCCCGCCCGCGGAGGGCAACGGCGCTGACGGCGTCGATCGTGCGAGCCGGAGCTCGGCGCTCGTCGTCGAGGCGTGGATCCCGCCGACGTCGACGCTCCTCGGCAGATCCGTGAGGGTCGGCCGATTCGCGCAGGCGCACGGAGTGACGGTCCTCGGCCTGCACCGGCACCCGGCGCTGCATCGGCTGCATCGCGAGGCGCGTGACGGACCCCGAGCCGGCCGCTACGGACCGCTCGCGATCGGCGACGTCCTGCTGCTCCGGGGCCCCGAGGAGCGCATCCGTGAGCTCGCGCAGAGCGACGACGTCACGCTGCTCGGCGAGATCGAGCACCGGCCGCACCGCCACCGGCGCGCGGGGCTCGCGGTCGCGATCTTCGCGATGAGCATCGCCGCCGCCGGCCTGCGGCTGACCTCGCCGGCGATCGCGGGCCTCTGCGGCATGCTCGCGATGATCGCGACGGGGTGCGTCGACTCGCGCACGGCGTTCCGGGTGGACTGGCGCGTCGTGATCCTCATCGGATCGCTGCTCGCGCTCGGCGCCGCCGTCGAGAAGAGCGGGGCCGGCGAGCTGGTGGCCGGGAGCATCATGAGCCTCGCCCCCGTCGCAGGGCCGCGGGGCGTCCTCTGCGCGGTGATGCTCCTGACGATCGTGCTCTCGATCCCGATGAGCAACCAGGCGGCGGCCCTCGTGATGGTGCCCATCGCGTACCACTCGGCGATCGATCTGGGCGTCGACCCTCGGCCGTTCGTCATCGGCGCGTGCCTCGCCGCGTCGTGCACGTTCATGACGCCGCTCGAGCCCTCGGCGGCGCTCGTGTACGGCCCCGGCCACTACCGGTTCTCGGACTTCCTGCGGGTCGGGACGCCGATCACGCTCCTCATGCTCGCGATCCTCACCGCGGCAGTGCCGATCGTGTGGCCGTTCTGAGCGCGTCCCGCACCGGCGCGGCGTCACGGCCCGAGCCCGAGCCCGAGCGGCGGTCGCGGTGCTCAGCTCTGCGCGTGCCGCTCCGGATCGCGGCCGCTCTCGAGATCCGCCTCGTCGAGCGCGGCGTTGATGTGGACGACGGACCCCACGATCCACAGCAGCGTGCCGCCTCCGATGACCGCGAGCGCCGCGCGCGCGGCGGGAACGGCGCCGTGCAGCACGATCGCGGCGAGGTCCGCGTCGGCGTCGCCGGCGAACGACGCGACGCAGTACAGGACGACGCCGATCACGGCGGAGATCCATCCCGCCACGACGAGCGTCTTGCCGAGGCGCTTCCTCGACTCGACGGCCTCCCGCGGCGTGGCGCGCCGGGAGGACGAGCTGGCCGGCGTCGTCGCCGGATGATCGTGGTTCAGCGTGGTGACTCGACCCATGACGTCCTCCATGTTCAGGAACTGCCCGGCTGCGAGCCGACCGCGCTCCGGGCCGGTTGCAGCGCGCGTACGGCGAGTACGACGAGACGAAGCACGCGCGCGGTCATCCCGAGGAACGTCAGGAGCCACGCGCAGAGCGCGACGACGGCGAAGGTCCTGGCGATGCCGAGCAGCGCCGGGACCGCGAAGAGCTGCCCGAGCCGGTACGTGCAGAGCGAGTACATGCCGAGCGGGAAGACGAGGCCCCAGTAGAGCGGGTCGTAGGTGATCCGGACGCGCGCGCCGCGGTGCCGCCAGATGCCGAGCAGCACGAGCATCGGAATCCACCACGTGGCGGTCGCCCAGAACATGACCGTGAGGCCGTTCACGAACGGCAGCAGTCGCTGCAGCAGCGGAGAGTCGGGGGTCGTCGCGGAGAGCGAGGTCCCCGCGACCACGGAGATCGCGACGGCGCCCATGTTGATCCAGTAGGGCGGCAGCAGATCCGACCGCGAGAACCGGAAGAACATGTACCGGTAGAAGATGAGCGAGATCATCCAGATGTAGAGCATCCCGCCGCACATCCAGAGCGACGCGAGGAACAGGAACAGCACCTCGTCGTTGGGGAAGTGCGCGGGCAGCACCTTGCAGCCGAGCACGACCACCGACTGCGTCGAGACGACGGCCAGGAGCCATCCTCCGTTGATGCCCTCGCCGAGCGTCGGCTTCGTCTCGCGGATGCTCAGCAGGACGAAGATGCCGTAGGTGCACGCGGCCCACAGCGTGATCCCGACCCACCACAGCACGTATCCGACGCGGACCTCGCCGCGCAGGAGCACGAACTGGAGCCCGAGCACGCAGGTCGCGGCGACCGACGTGAAGAACCCCGGGCCACGCTGGTGGCTGTGCAGGTCGCTCGCGAGCTGCTTCGGGTAGAGGAGCGCCCGCGTGACGAACAGCGCGACGATCACGCAGTAGGCCGGCACGTTGATCCAGAAGAGCAGCCGCGCCGCTCCCTCGAGCTCGAGCGTGTGAGCGGAGATCGAGACGATCCCCGTCGCCATCACGAGCGCGAAGTAGGCCGGGTGCAGTTCCTGGATGCCGCGCGCGACGTAGGCGACGGGGCCGGAGGAGCGGTCGGCGATGGGTGCGGAGCTGTCCATCGCCCGTACTGTGGCGATTCGCGCGGCGGCCGTGAATCGGCGGGCGTCCGACGATCTCGTAGGACGCGGACCGACGCGCCTCGGCGTCCGTCCTACCCCCGTTCAGTTCACGAGGCCGTGACGGACGGCGTACTGCATCAGCTCGGCGTTCGAGCGCAGAGCCATCTTCTCGAGGATCCGGCTGCGGTGCGTGCTCACCGTCTTCACGCTGAGCTCCAGCTGCGCCGCGATCTCCGAGACGCTCCTGGCCGAGGCGAGCATGAGGAAGATCTCGAGCTCGCGCGGCGACAGGCTCTCGTGAGGGTTGCCCGCGTCGGCCCCTGCGAGGTGGTCGGCGAGCTGCTCCGCGAGCTCGTTGCCGACGTAGCGCCGGCCGGCGAGGACGCTGCGCACCGCCCGGAGCAGCTCCTCGGGAGCGCGCTCCTTCGTGACGTACGCCGACGCGCCGGCGCGAAGCGCGCGGATCACGAACTGCCGCTCCCCGTACATGCTGAGCACTACGACGGGGAGCTTCGGGCGAGCCTCCTTGATGGAGGGGAGCGAGTTCAGGCTGTTCTCGCCCGCCATCGAGACGTCGAGGATGAGGACGTCCCACGCGTCTCGCTCCAGCAGCGCGCGCAGCGTCGGGAGCGTCGCGGCTTCGCCGAACGCGGCGCCGGGGAACTCGGGCTCGAGGATCCGGCGGAGGCCCGACCGGAACATCGCGTGATCGTCAGCGAGCAGGATGCGCAGCATCGGGAGCGCTCTGGGCGTGCAGCGGGATGCTTACCACGATCGTCGTCCCGCCGCCGGGCCGCCCGGAGATGCTGAACGCGCCTCCGAGCAGGAGGCAGCGCTCCTTCATGCCCGCGATCCCGAGAGAGCCGGCGGCGTCCGCCTCCGCGGCCGCGATGCCACGGCCGTCGTCGTTCACCTCGAGGACGTACGCACCGTCCGACTGGCGGAGGTCCACCGAAACCTCGGTCGCGTCGGCGTGCCGGACGACGTTCGTCAGCGCCTCGTTGACGATGCGGTAGATGGCGATACCGGCGAGCCAGTCCACCGGCTCGTCGACCTCCACGTCGAGCACGATGGCGAGGCGCGTCCGCTGCTCGAAGTCGCGCACCTGCGCCTGCAGCGCGGCGGTGAGCCCGAGCCGGTCGAGGACGGGCGGCCGCAGGTCGGCGGAGATGCGCCGCACCGCACCGACCGCGTCGTCGATGCGCCGGTTGATCTCGGCGAGCGCGGCGCCGGGCGCCTCGGCCGGCGCCACGGCGGTGGCAGGGACCAGCGCGGGCGCGCGCTGGAGCGCCGCGACGTCCAGCTTGATGCTCGTGAGGACCTGCCCGAGCTCGTCGTGCAGCTCGCGCGCGATGCGGCCCGCCTCGGTCTCCTTCGCGACCGCGAGCTCGCGCTGACGCGCCGCGAGCGCGTCCGCCATCGCGTTGAAGGCGCGCGTGAGGTCCGCCAGCTCGCCGTGCGCCGACGGCACGTCCGCGCGCGTGGCGAGATCGCCCTCGCCGAAGCGCCGAGCGGTCCGCGACAGCACGCGCAGCACGCGCAGGATCGAGATCTCGGCCGCGAAGAGGACACAGCCGATGGTCAGGATCGTGAGGAGCGTCAGCGCCGCGGCCGTCCGGTAGACGACGCGGTTCGCCTCCCCGTACACGCGCTCGAGCGGCAGGCTCGCCACCACCGAGACTCCGTCGGATCCGATCGGTGCGCCGACGAGGAACCGCCGGCCGCTGCCGGGGACGTCGAGGACGACGGGCCGCGTGGCGGTCGCGAGCCGCGCCAGGTCGGCGTTCTCCGGCGCGGGCTCGGGCGGCCAGCTCGCGCGCTGCGATCGGCCGAGCACGCGGCCCTGCCGGTCCACGACCATGAGCGCGTACTCTGGCGGCAGCTCCGCGCCCTGCACCGCGTGGTCGATCCAGTCGAGGTCGAGGCCGACGAAGACGACCAGCAGCGGCGATCCCGCCGCGTCGCGGACGGCGTAGGCGAGGTGAAGGACGGGCCTGTGGACCACCGGCCCGACCGTGTAGTTTCCGACCTCCACCTCCGCGGACTCGAGCGCGCGGCGGAACGCGCTGTTCTCCGCGAAGCTGAGCGCAGCCGGAGCCGGGTGCGCGCTGCAGAGCAGGTCGCCGCGCACCGACAGGATCCCGATGGTCGTGAACTGCGGATACCCGGCCAGCAACGGCGGGAAGAACGCAGGGCAGCGCGCGTCGGCGCGCCCGATCGCCGGCTCGTCGGCGAGGACGCCGGCGAGCCGGTGCAGCAACGTCTTCGCGCCCTCGAGCTGGTGCGCGTGCTCGCGCGACGCGAGGTGCGCCAGCAGCCGCGCCTCTCTCTCGATGCGCTGGAGCACGGCGGCCCGCTCGTTGCTCGCCACGTAGAAGGTGAACAAGAGCGCCGGGAGCGTCGCGAAGCAGACGAGGAGGACGAGGCGTCCGCGGAGCGTCTTGAAGACGGCGAGCGCGCGCCTCATGGCCGCAAGGTTACTTGATCGCGGCCTCCCCGGCGCGCTCCGTCGTGCTCGGTGGCGGCGATTGCCAGCATCGGGGTGCAAGGGCAATCGCGCGTGCGTACCTTTCGGGCAGACGTCCGGAGGGTTCACGCTCGAGGTCGAGCTCGAGGGCCGCTGGCATCGAAGCGCGGCCGCGGCGGTCCGGGCGCGGGTGCATGCGTGGGCGGCGCCGGGCCAGCCGCGCGCCTTCCCCGGCGCGCGACACTGATGCTATGGCAACCATCGGCGGCCGCCTGGCACCGCACGTCGCGGTGGGCGAGAGCGGCAGATCGGGAGCTCGAGGATGGAACCGTTCCGCTACCACGTCTACGCGTGCCAGCAGGAGAAGCCCGGCAGCGCGCCGTGCTGCTCCGCCCGCGGCTCCGCCGCCGTGCTCGACGCGCTCCGCAAGGAGCTCGGCGCGCAGGGCCTCGCGAACGACGTGCAGGTGACGACCTGCGGCTCGATCGGGCTCTGCGAGCGCGGTCCGAACATGGTCGTCTACCCCGAGGGCGTCTGGTACTCCGGCGTCCAGGTCGCCGACGTCCCCGAGATCGTCCGCGAGCACTTCAAGAACGATCGCCCGGTGGCGCGGCTCATGAACACCGACGCCGCCGCGCTGAAGCGCGAGATCTCCGAGAACCGCGCGAAGGCCATGGCGGCGCTCGCCGCGGCCGCCGCGCAGAAGGCGGGGTGAGCCCCCGACGCGCCGCGCTCGCGCTATCCTCGAGCGCGTGTCAGTCCGCTTTCCCCAGGCCCCCATACACGCACCGGAGCGATCCGGTCGATCCGCGCGCTCCGCAGCTCCGGCTCTCGGAGTCGGGGGCACGAGGACGGCACGACCTCGGCGGACGTCGGCCAGGGATCGGTCTTCGCGATCGATCGCACCGACAATCCTCGCGGTGATCGATCCGGCATCGGGCCGCATCGCGGCGCGCGCGCCGCTCGAGGCCGGGCCCGACTACGTGCGGTGGAACGGCGCCGTGGGCGAGGTCTCAACGAACCTGGCGGTGGTCGGTGTCGGGGCTCGCGGGCAACTCGAGCTGCTGGGGGCGATCGCGACCGCTCCGGGCGCGCACTGCGTCGCGACCGACGACGCTGCTGGTGTCTACGTTTGCGACCCGACCGAGGGGCGTCTGCTCGTGTTTCGAGATCCGTATCCCGCGTCCGCCGGAGCACGCCCGGCGAGGTGAGCCGCACTCCCGTGTTCCGGACTCGGGCGCTCGCCGTCACGGCACTCGCATCGACGTTCCTGTGGCCATTCTCGGCATCGCGCCGGAGTGACGTGGGGGTTCAACGTCGGTGTCCCGCGATGAACGTGGTCGAGGCATGCCTCGATGAGTAGAACGAGCGAGCCGCGTTCAGGTTCGCTGGGGTCGCCACGGGCGCGAACCCCGAAAGGGCGGATGTGATGAGTCGAGTGAGAGTCCTGGTCGGTACGCGCAAGGGCGCGTTCCTGCTCACGTCCGACGGGACGCGCCGCCGGTGGGACGTCTCCGGGCCGCACTTCGCGGGCTGGGAGGTCTACCACGTGAAGGGATCGCCGGCCGATCCGGACCGGCTCTACGCGTCACAGACCAGCGGCTGGTTCGGGCAGATCATCCAGCGCTCGGACGACGGCGGGGCGACGTGGCACCAGCCGGGAACGCCGCCCGGCGAGCCGACCACCACGCCCGACGGCATGCCCAAGGGCGAGAGCAACAAGTTCGTCTACGACAGCTCTCCCGAGACCGGGAAGCCGCTCACCACGCACCAGCACTACGACGGCTCGCAGCGGCCCTGGGAGTTCAAGCGCGTCTGGCACCTCGAGCCCTCGCTGACCGATCCCGACACCGTCTACGCTGGCGTCGAGGACGCGGCGCTATTTCGCTCGACCGACGGCGGCCGCACCTGGCACGAGCTGGCGGGGCTGCGCGGGCACGGCACCGGGCCGGAATGGCAGCCGGGTGCGGGCGGGATGTGCCTGCACACGATCCTTCTCGACCCGGTCAACGCCGATCGGATGTTCGTCGCCATCTCGGCCGCGGGCGCGTTCCGCTCCGACGACGGCGGCCGATCGTGGAAGCCGATCAACCGGGGTCTTCGCTCCCAGTACATCCCGGATCCTGACGCGGAGGTCGGCCACTGCGTCCACCGCATCGCGATGCACCGCTCGCGGCCGGACGTGCTGTTCATGCAGAAGCACTGGGACGTGATGCGCACCGACGACGCCGGCGAGTCGTGGCGCGAGGTGAGCGGGAATTTGCCGTCCGACTTCGGCTTCGCGATCGACGTCCACGCGCACGAGCCGGAGACGATCTACGTCGTGCCCATCAAGAGCGACTCCGAGCACTTCCCGCCCGACGGGCGCCTCCGCGTCTACCGCAGCCGCACCGGCGGTGGCGACTGGGAGGCGCTCACGGAGGGCCTGCCGCAGAAGGACTGCTACGTGAACGTGCTGCGCGACGCGATGGCCGTGGACTCGCTCGATCCCTGCGGCGTCTACTTCGGCACGACGGGCGGTCAGGTCTACGCCTCGGCCGACGCCGGCCAGCGCTGGGAGCCGATCGTGCGGGATCTGCCCGCCGTCCTCTCGGTGGAGG
>DASSQI010000195.1:0-7309 GCA_035702585.1 Anaeromyxobacteraceae bacterium | reverse complement strand
CAGCCTCGCGCACGGTCGCGCGCCTCGAGGCGTACGGCCCGGATCTCATCTTCAACACCGCCGAGGGGCGGCGCGGCCGGTTCCGGGAGGCGTTCTTCCCGGCGCTGTTCGACGAGCTGGGGATGCCGTACACGGGGTCGGACGCGTACGCGCTGTCGGTGACGCTCGACAAGCAGCTCACGAAGCTCGTCCTCGCGCAGCACGGCGTCTCGACGCCGCGCTGGCAGTACGTGGAGGAGGCTGGACAGCTCCAGGCGAACGCGCTCCGCTACCCCGTCATCGCGAAGCCGAACTTCGAGGGCAGCTCGAAGGGCATCACGCAGGACTCGGTCGTCGAGGATCCGCTGCGACTCCACGCGACCGTCGAGGCGGCGCTGGCCACGTACCCGGCCGGCGTGCTCGTCGAGGAGTTCATCCCCGGGCGCGACATCACCGTGCCGTTCCTCGAGGCGGCCGCGCACGAGCGCGGCGGCGTCCTGCAGCCCGTCGAGTACGTGATCGACAGCGAGGCGGCGGCGACGCGGCGCCACGCGATCTACGACTACGAGCTGAAGACGAAGCTCGACCGGGCGGTCTCGGTGCGCGCGCCGGCGCGCCTCCCGCGCGCGGTGGCGGAGCGCGTCTACCAGCAGGCGCGGCTCGTCTACCGCGTGCTCGACATCCACGATCTCGGCCGGATCGACTTCCGCGTCGGAGACGACGGCCAGGTCTGGTTCCTCGAGATCAACGCGCTGCCGTCGCTCGAGCCGGGCGCAGGCATCTACGCGGCCGCGGCGCTGGAGGGCCTGCACGTCGACGGCGTGCTCGGCGCCGTCATCGAGAGCGCCGTCCGCCGCTGGAACATCGTCGACGCGCGCGCCCGGCGCGGCCGCCCGCGGCGCGCCGAGCGGCTGAAGGTGGGGTTCGCGTTCAACGTGAAGCGCGTCGCGCCCGAGCTCTCGGGAGAGCAGGACGACGAGGCCGAGTACGACTCGCCGAAGACGCTGCAGGCGATCCGCGAGGCGATCACGAGCTACGGGCACGAGGTCGTCGACCTCGAGGCCACGAGCGACCTGCCGATCCAGCTCGCCTCCACGCCCGTCGACGTCGTGTTCAACATCGCCGAGGGGTTCAAGGGGCGAAACCGCGAGTCGCAGGTGCCGGCGCTCCTCGAGCTGCTCGACATCCCGTACACCGGCTCCGATCCCGCGGCGCTGTCGGTCTCGCTCGACAAGGCGCTCGCGAAGCGCATGGTGCGGACGCACGGCATCCTCACGCCCGACTACATGGTGATGCACACGGGCAAGGAGCGCCTGCCGAAGGAGCTGAGCCGCTTCCCGCTGCTCGTGAAGCCCGTCGCCGAGGGGACGTCGAAGGGCGTCACCCGCAAGTCGGTCGTGAACGACGAGGCCGAGCTGCGCGAGAAGGCGCGCGAGATGATCGGCAAGTACCGGCAGCCGGCGCTCATCGAGCAGTACGTCGCCGGGCGCGAGTTCACCGTCGGGCTCCTCGGCGAGCGCCGCCCGCGGGCGCTCCCGCCGATGGAGATCGTGTTCCTCGACCGGAACGATCCGACGCCCATCTACTCTTTCGAGCTGAAGCAGGAGTGGAACGAGCTCGTCCGTTACGAGGTCCCGGCGAAGCTCACGCCGCGCGAGCTCGAGCGGCTCGAGAAGGCCGCGCGCGAGTGCTTCGCGGCCCTCGGCTGCCGCGACGTCGCGCGGATCGACTTCCGCATGAACGCGGACGGGCACCTGTACTTCATCGAGAGCAACCCGCTCCCGGGGCTCGCGCCCGGGTGGTCCGATCTGGTGCTCATCGCCCAGGCGGCTGGCATCGAGTACCGCGCGCTCATCGGCGAGATCCTGTCGTTCGCGATCCGGCGATACCAGGAGCGGGAGCGCGAGCGCGAGAAGGCGCGCCGCGCCGCCGTCGCCGCCGCCCGCGAGCCGTAGCCGCTCCGCGCAGGGCCCGGATTGGATTGGGACTCTGCGCCGCAGACGGGTTATCTGTCGGGGTCGTGAGCGACGGCACGCCCATGCCCGTGACCCCGACGGCAGCCCCGCCGCCGCGGGTCCGCGCGCGCGAGCTCGGGATCGTCCTCGGCAGGTTCAAGCCGGGCCGCTGGAACGCCATCACCGACGTCGCCGGCGTGAAGGTCGGGCACTCGACGATCATCCGCGGCGCCGCGGGTCCGCTGCAGGTCGGGCGCGGCCCGGTGCGCACCGGCGTCACCTGCATCCTCCCGAACTCCGCGAACGTGTTCGAGGAGCGGGTCGCCGGCGGGGGCTTCATCCTGAACGGAGCCGGCGAGGTCTCCGGGATGACGCAGCTCATGGAGTGGGGCCTCATCGAGACGCCGATCTTCCTCACCAACACGCTCAGCGTCGGCGCCGTGACCGACGCAGCGGTGAAGTGGATGATCGACAGCTTCCCCGGCATCGGCGACGAGCACGACGTGATCATCCCGCTCGTCGGCGAGTGCGACGACTCGTGGCTGAACGACATCGCCGGCCGCCACGTGCACCAGGAGCACGTGCGCGAGGCGCTGCACACCGCGACCGACGGGCCCGTCGCGGAGGGGAGCGTCGGCGGCGGGACCGGCATGATCACCTGTGACTTCAAGGCGGGGATCGGCACGTCGAGCCGCAAGCTGCCCCAGGCGCTCGGCGGGTACACCGTCGGCGTGCTGGTCATGTCGAACTTCGGCCTCATGCACCAGCTCCGGATCGGCGGGCTGCCGGTGGGCGAGGTCCTGGAGCAGCGCTACCGGTCGCTGCCGCGACGCCAGCGCGACTACGGGTCGATCATCGCGGTCGTCGCGACGGACGCGCCCCTCATCACCCACCAGCTGAACCGGCTCGCGAAGCGCGCGGCGCTCGGGATCGGACGCGTCGGCTCGACCGCGCGCCACGGCTCGGGCGAGATCGTGCTCGCGTTCTCGACCGCCAACATGGTGCCGAGGCAGACCCAGAAGATGGTCTACCGCATGAAGATCCTCCTCGACGCTCGCCTCGACCCGCTCTACGAGGCGGTCATCGACGCGACCGAGGAGGCGATCCTCAACGCCCTGTGCGCCGCGCGCGACATGGACGGGGCGAACGGCAACGTGTCCCGGGCCCTTCCGCTCGCCGACGTGAAGGAGCTCGTCGCGTCCTGGCAGAAGCATTTGGAATCGCGGCGCCCTCCGAGCTAGATTGCCAGCCCTTCTCGGGAACGGAAGCAGCGAGATCACACGGAGACACGATGGCCAGATCGAAGAGCAAGCACGTCAGGATGATCATGAAGCGCCGCCAGCAGTGGAAGGCGCGCGTGAAGCGGCAGAAGGCGACGGCCAAGCAGGCGAAAGCCAAGAAGTAGCCGGGGGCGAAGTCCTTGACGGCGGCCGAGCGGTCGCGCTAATCACAGCGCCTCCTCGGCCCGGCGAGGTCGCTTCGCGGGGTGTGGGAGGCGGGAGATCCGGCGTGAGCCACATCCTCGAGACACTGCGGGATCGGGTCGTCCACCGTTCGCAGCTGTGGAAAGGCAAGCTCGACGCGACCTGGACCCGCCGTCAGCTCGACACGAAGCTCGTCGCGCTGGGTGAGAGGTTCCTGCTGCTGGCCCGCGAGGGCCGCGCGGCGGTACCACCGGAACTGCGGGATGCCGTCACGGAGGCCCGCGACCTGGAGGATCGACTCCAGGGGCAGCTCGACGACGTCGCAGCCCTGCGGGGTGAAGTCGCGTAGCGCGTAGCACGAAAGCTTTGGGCCCGTGGCGCAGCTGGGAGCGCGCCTGAATGGCATTCAGGAGGTCACCGGTTCGATCCCGGTCGGGTCCACAACGAAACGGGCGGTCAGGGAACCCTGGCCGCCCGTTTTTTTTCGGCAACGAAAGCGAGCGCTTGCTGATCTGGGTCAGCGACCGACCACCCCGATGGGTCCGACACTCCGCGGCAGCTCGTCTGTCGCAGCTCGTCAACCCACGCGGGGAGGTCTCGTGAGGAACGTTCTCGGATCGCTGGTCGCTGTCGCCGTTCTCGCCTTCGCCGGCGCCGCCCAGGCGCAGGACTCGTACTCGTACCCCGGCGTGCACACGCACGACGGCTTCTTCCTGCAGATGGACCTCGGGGTCGGCGGGATGGCGTCGTCGGTCGACCAGGGGGGCGGGGACCTGAAGCTCTCGGGCGGCTCCGGTCAGTTCTCGGTCGGCGTCGGCGGAGCGGTCGCGCGAAACTTCGTCATCGCCGGGCAGGTCTGGGCCGTGTCGGTTCCGGACCCGGACGTGAAGCTCGGCGGAACCAAGCTCGGTGAGGCGGACGCGACGCTGTCGCTCAGCGGCATCGGCGTGCAGCTCGTCTACTACTTCATGCCGCTGAACGTGTACGTCTCCGCCACGCCGTCGCTGACGCGGCTCTCCCTCGACGAAGGCTCGAGCACCGGGGAGTCCGACACCGGCTTCGGCATGAAGCTCGCCGTCGGCAAGGAGTGGTGGGTGAGCGACAACTGGGCACTCGGGCTCAACGGTCAGTTCGCGTTCTCGACGAACGACGACAGCGGCGTCGCCGGCGCGCCGTCCTGGGGGACGGGCTGGTTCGGCGTCGCGTTCTCCGCGACGTTCAACTGAGCTCAGGCTCGAAAGATCGTAGCGAACGGGGGCGGCCGGGAGAGATCCTGGCCGCCCCTCGTTGTGACGCCTCCTCGGTCGCACCACCAGCGCGGGGCGGGCATCCCGACCCTGAACCGGAGGTTCCCCAACCAGGCGTAGTGCCAAACGGCTGACCTGTTGGCATCTCTCGGGCGGTTCCCGTCCTACCCGCCGAGCGAGAGGTCAGCATGCCTGTACGTTGCGGTCGTGCCTTGGTCGCGTTCGCAGTCCTCGTCTTCCTCTCATCGTCGACCGCGCTCGCCGACGCGCGCGCGAGAGACGCGGCGGTGAAGAAGCTGCAGAACGCGACGCGCGGTGCCGTCTCCATCTCGAACAACAAGGCGACCGGGGCGGCGCGCTTCGTTCGCCTGCAGCCCTCGGCGCGCGGCCTGGGGAAACCCGCCGCGATCGACGACCGCGCGAAGCAGGACCAGTCCGCCGCGTTCTTCCGCGACTACGGCGCGGCGATCGGCGTCTCCGATCCCGCCGGCCTCCGCCACGCCGGGACGGCGAAGGACCGCGCCGGCGGGACGCACCTCACGTGGAAGCAGTTCCACGGCGGCGTGCCGGTGTTCGCCGGCGTCGTGAAGACGCACTTCGACGCGAGCGACAAGCTCGCCGCCGTGACCGGCACCGCGATCCCGGATCTCGCGCTGAGCACGACGCCGGCGCGCAGCGCGGCGCAGGCGGCGGAGATCGCGCTGTCCGCGGTGGCGCGTGCGCGCGGCGCCTCGAGCGCGCTCGGCATCGGCTCCTCGACGCTGTACGTCTATCGCGAGGGGCTCGCGAAGGGGATCCCGGGCGACGCCCAGCTCGCCTGGGAGATCGAGGTGACCGACCGCGCGCACGTCCGCGAGCTCGTCTACGTGAACGCGCAGACCGGCAAGGTCATCGAGCGCGTCAGCGGCATCCACGACGCGCTGAGCCGCCGCGCGTACGACGGTCGCGACCTGGCGTTCGTCCCCCCGAATTACCCGAACGGCGCCTACTGGCTCGAGGGTCAGCGTTATCCGACCGCGTCGGTGGAAGCGAACAACATGATCACCTCGTCGAAGGAGGTGTACGACTTCTTCAAGACCGCGTTCGGCCGCGACTCCTTCGACGCGAACGGCGCGATCATGGACGCGATCTTCGACCGCGGCTACGACTGCCCGAACGCCTCGTGGAACGGCACGTTCATCTCGTTCTGCCCCGGCGCGACGACGGACGACATCACCGCGCACGAGTGGGGACACGCGTTCACGCAGTACACCCACGGCCTCATCTACCAGTGGCAGCCCGGCGCCCTGAACGAGTCGTACTCCGACATCTGGGGAGAGACCGTCGACCTGATCAACGGCCGCGGCACCGACGCGCCCGGCGGCCCCCGCACCGCCGCCGCGTGCTCGCAGTTCTCTCCTCCGGTCGGCAAGCTCGTCGTCGACGCGCCCGCGAGCATCGCGGGCGACTACTTCGCGCAGTCCGCCACGTTCGGACCGCGGCTCACCGCCGCCGGCGTGAGCGGCGACGTGGTCGCCGCGGTCGACGCCGCCGACGCTGCGGGACCGACCACCACCGACGCCTGCTCCGCGCTCGCGAACGCCGCCGCGGTGGCCGGCAAGATCGCGCTCGTCGACCGTGGCTCCTGCAACTTCACGGTCAAGGTGAAGAACGCGCAGGTGGCAGGCGCGATCGGCGTCATCGTCGCGAACAACGCGGCGAACGGGCTGCCGGGCATGGGCGGCGCCGACGCTACGATCACGATCCCCTCGCTCGGCGTGGAGCAGTCGACGGGCGCGGCGATCCGGGGCGCGATCGCGGCCGACGGACCCGCGCACGCGACGCTCAAGGCGCAGCCGGGCACCGACGCGTCGTACCGCTGGCTCATGGGCGAGGACTGGACCGAGCTCGGCGGCGCGCTCCGCGACATGTGGAACCCGACCTGCTTCTCGAACCCCGGCAAGGTCAGCGATCGCGCGTACTACGTCTGCGACGCCGGCGACGAGGGCGGCGTGCACACGAACTCGGGCGTCCCGAACCACGCGTTCGCGCTCGCCGTGGACGGCGGCACGTTCAACGGCCAGACCGTGAAGCCCATCGGCCTCACGAAGGCGGCGCACATCTACTTCCACGCGGCGGCGAATTACCAGGTGCCCGACAGCGACTTCGCCGACCACGCCGACGCGCTCGAGGCGTCGTGCGCCGACCTCATCGGCGCGGCGCTGCCTGGCCTGACCGGCGGCACCGGCGAGTCGATCACCGCGGCCGACTGCGCCGAGCTGTCGAAGGCCATCGCCGCGGTCGAGCTGCGGAGCCCGCCGCCGTGCACGTTCGCGCCGCTGCTCAATCCGGCGCTGCCTGCCCTCTGCGGCGCGACGACGACGAGCGGGACCGCCACGCCGATCGCGTCGTTCAGCTTCGAGGCCGGCGCCCAGGGCTTCACGGCGACGCGCGACGTCGGGTCGACCTTCACGCTGCGCGACTGGGCGCTTGAAAACGTCCCGACGCCGCGCACCGGGAAGGGCTTCTTCGCGCCCGATCCCGACGCCGACTGTGGCACCGCTGACGAGACTGGCGTGCAGCACCTCACCAGCCCGGCGATCACGCTCCCGTCGGACACGAGCTTCGCGCGCGCGACGTTCTGGCAATGGATGGCGTCGGAGGGCGGCTGGGACGGCGGCAACCTGAAGATCAGCGTCAACGGGGGGCCGTGGCAGCTCGTCCC
>DASSQI010000194.1:0-13902 GCA_035702585.1 Anaeromyxobacteraceae bacterium | reverse complement strand
GCCGCGCCGGCCTGGACCCGGCGGCCCGTCCGGTCACCTGGGACGAGCTCATCGCAGCCGCCGAGCGAACCGGTAAGACCGTCGAGGTCCAGGGCAAACGGTACGAGGGCTACATGGTCTGGATAACCGCCCTCGTGGCGTCCGCGGGCGGCGAGGTCCTCGAGAGCCCCGAAGCGGGGAAGGACGCGATCTCGGGCCTCGACTCGCCGGCGGGAAAGAAGGCCGCGGAGATCATCGGGTCGCTCGCCCGCTCGCGCGCAGCGAACCCGGGCCTCTCCACGTCGGACGAGGAGTCGGCGCGCGCCGCGTTCCAGGGGAAGAGCGGCGGCTTCATGGTGAACTGGCCGTACGTGTACGGCGCGGCGCGCGACGCGGCCGCGGCGGGCGCGCTCGCGAGGGAGGTGCTCGATGACATCGGCTGGGCGCGCTACCCGCGCGTCGAGGCCGGCGAGCCGAGCCGTCCTCCGTTCGGCGGGATCAGCCTCGCCGTGAGCGCGTTCAGCAGCAAGCCGGAGCTGGCCCTCGAGGCGGCGCGCTGCATCGCCTCGCTGCAGAGCCAGACCGAGTACATGGTCGACGCGAAGACCCCCGTCGCGAAGTCCGCTGCGTACGACGACCCGCGGGTGCGCGAGATCTTCCCGATGGCGGATCTCATCCGCGAGTCGATCGACGAGGCGCACCCGCGCCCATCGACTCCGTACTACGTCGACGTGAGCGCCTCGGTCGTGCGCGTGTTCCACCCGCCGGCCGCCGTCGAGCCGGACCGGACTCCCGCGCAGGCCGCGAAGCTGATCGTGGACGTGCTGCACGACCGGGTGCTGCTGTAGCAGCGAGCCGCGATGGCGACCTCGACCGACACGGTGGAGCGCTCGAGTGCGGCGCGGCCCCGCGCCCCGAGGCCGCCGGACCGCGCCCGCGCCGAGCGGCGACTGGCGTGGAAGCTCACGGCGCCGGCGTTCGTCGTCATGCTGCTCGTGACCGCGTATCCGATGCTGAACGCGGTGTGGCTCTCGCTCTTCAGCTACCGCCTGACCGATCCCGGTGCGCGCGAGCTCGTGGGCCTCGGGAACTACGCGGTCGTCCTCACGGACGCGCTCTGGTGGCGCGACGTCCGGACCACGGTGCTCATCACCGCGATCACGGTCGCCGCCGAGCTGGTGCTCGGGATGGCGTTCGCGCTCGTCATGCACCGCATCGCCTTCGGGCGGCGGGTGGTCCGGACGTCGATCCTCGTGCCGTACGGGATCGTCACCGTCGTCTCCGCGTTCGCGTGGCGCTACGCGTTCGCGCTCGACACGGGCTTCGTGAACGCGTGGTTCGGGCTCGGCGACTTCGCGTGGTTCAGCCACCGCTGGTCGTCGCTGTTCGTGATCTGCGCGTCGGAGATCTGGAAGACGACGCCGTTCATGTCGCTCCTGCTCCTCGCGGGCCTCGCGCAGGTCCCGGACGAGCTGCAGGAGGCGGCGGTGATGGACGGCGCCACCGGATGGCAGCGCCTGGCCCGCGTGACGCTGCCGAACATGAAGGCCACGATCATGGTGGCCGTCCTCTTCCGCACGCTCGACGCGTACCGCGTGTTCGACAGCATCTTCGTGATGACGGCCGGGGCGCAGGACACCGAGTCGGTGTCGTTCCTCGCCTACCGCCAGACGATGAGCCGCACCGCGCTCGGCCTCGGGTCGGCGGTGTCGGTGCTGCTGTTCCTCTCCGTCGTCCTCGTCGCGGTCGTGTTCATCAAGGCCTTCAAGGTCGACCTGGGCGGAGCGCGAGGTGCGAGATGAGGAGCGCCGGACGGGGAGCGTCCTGGGCCGTCGCCGCGATCGCGGTGGTCGCGTACGCGCTGCTGCCGGTCGTGTGGATGGTGTCCCTGTCGTTCAAGCGCGTCGACGACCTGAGCGCGCGGCGGTTCTGGCCGGACGTCTGGACGCTCGACAGCTACCGCACGGTGTTCCGGACGCCGCTCTTCACGAGCGCGCTCCGCAACTCGATCGGGATCTCCTTCATCGCCACCGCGATCTCGATCGCCCTCGCCACCTTCGCCGCCTACGCGATCGCCCGGCTCGACTTCCGCGGCAAGAGGCTGGTCCTCACGATGGCGCTCGCCGTCGCGATGTTCCCGGTCGTGTCGATCGTCGGCCCGCTGTTCGACATCTGGCGGACCATCGGCCTCTACGACACCTGGATCGGCCTCGTCGTCCCGTACATGTCGTTCACGCTGCCCCTCGCGATCTGGGTGCTGTCCGCGTTCTTCCGGCAGATCCCCTGGGAGCGCGAGCAGGCCGCCCAGATGGACGGCGCGACGCGGTGGCAGGCGTTCCGGAAGGTGATCCTCCCGCTCGCGATCCCGGGGGTGGTCACCGCGGCGATCCTGACGTTCCTGTTCGCGTGGAACGACTTCGTGTTCGGGATCTCGCTCACGTCCACCGATCGCGCCAGGCCGGTCCCGGCTGCGCTCGCGTTCTTCACGGGGGCGTCGCAGTTCCAGCACCCCGCCGGCGCGATCTCGGCCGCCGCCGTCGTGGTGACCGTGCCGGTCGTGGTGCTGGTGCTCGTGTTCCAGCGGAGGATCGTGGCTGGTCTGACGTCGGGCGCGGTGAAGGGGTGATCGGATGTCCGCGATAGCGCTGAGCCACATCGTGAAGAGGTACGGCGAGGGTCAACCGGCCGTGGACGACGTCACCCTCGACGTCGCCGATGGGGAGCTCGTCGTCCTCGTCGGCCCCTCGGGCTGCGGAAAGTCCACCATCCTGCGGATGATCGCGGGCCTCGAGGACGTCACCTCGGGCGAGGTGCGGATCGGCGGCGAGATCGCGAACGAGCAGTCGCCCCGAGACCGCCGCCTCGCGATGGTCTTCCAGAACTATGCGCTGTACCCGCACCTGTCCGTGTTCGAGAACATCGCGTTCCCGCTGCGCATCGCCGGCAAGCACCGCGAGGAGGAGATTCACCGGAGGATCGACGAGGTGGCCGCGCTGCTGGAGCTCTCGGAGCTGCTCGACCGCCGGCCGGCGCAGCTCTCCGGCGGGCAGCGGCAGCGGGTGGCGATGGGTCGCGCCATCGTTCGTGAGGCGCGCGCGTTCCTCTTCGACGAGCCGCTCTCGAACCTCGACGCGAAGCTGCGTGCGCAGATGCGCACCGAGATCGCGCGCCTGCAGCGGCGGCTTCGAGTGACGACCGTCTACGTCACCCACGATCAGGTCGAGGCGATGACGCTGGGGGACCGCGTGGCGGTGCTCCGGAAGGGAGTGCTCCAGCAGGTCGATCGCCCGCGCGAGCTCTACGAGCGGCCCGCGAACATGTTCGTCGCCGGGTTCATCGGCTCGCCCGCGATGAACTTCGTCCCCGCGACGATCGAGGACGGTTCGGTGCGGCTGCCGTTCGCGACCGCGAGGCTCCCGGGCGAGCTGCTGCAGCGCCTCCCCGCGAGGCGCCTGCTCATCGCGGGCATCCGCCCGGAGCACTTCGAGGACGCCGCGCTCGTCAACCCCGCGGTGCGCCCGCGTGGCACGACGTTCGACGCGTCGGTGGACGTGGCGGAGTGGGTCGGCTCGGAGCAGCTCGCGTACGTACCGTACGAGGCGCCGAGCGAGGTGAGCACCAGCGTGAGGAGCCTCGCGAGGGAGCTCGACAGCGAGGCGTTTCGCACTCAGCTCGTCGTCTCGCTCGACGCGGCGAGCAGCATCCGCTCGGGGGACCGCGCGGAGCTGTGGTTCGACGCGCGGCGGATGCACTTCTTCGACCCGCGCAGCGGCGACAACCTGATGCCCGATGTGGTGGTGAGCGCGTGACGTCGCGCACCGGACGCGCAGCGCGTCCGGCGAGGTGCGACCGGCCTGCGCCGCGATCAGCGGCGGCGGCTCGCCGCGAGGTTCGACGCGATGACCACCCGGCCCGCCTCGCGCGGGAGGGGCTTCCTGGCGCGTCGGCGGCGATTCAGGACGTAACCTGCCACCGAGAGGCCGACGAGCACGAGGACGACTGCCACTGTCATGATCGAACGAACACGCCGCGCGGGACCTTCATTCGGCAGACGGCGCGGCGCACGGTGTCACGGTACATTTACCTCGCGGCCGCGGCGCCGCGGGCCTCGCGTTCTCGTTGCAACGAGGGGGTGACATGAAGGCGCTCACCGTGGTGGTGATCTCGCTGCTCGCGGTTCTCTCGCTGTTCGCGCTCCTGAACTGGACCGCGATCTCGACCCCGGTACCGCTCTCTGTCGGGTTCGCGACGATCAACGCGCCGCTCGGGCTCATCATGCTCGTGGCGGTCGGGTTGCTCACGGCCGCGTTCCTCGCGTTCATCGTGTACCAGCAGGCGGTGGGGCTCGCGAACGCGAGGCGCGCCTCGCGCGACCTGCACGTCCAGCGCGAGCTCGCGGACAAGGCGGAGGCCTCCCGCTTCACCGACCTCCGCGCCTATCTCGCTGCCGAGCTGAAGAAGCTCGACGACAAGCTCGACCGCGTCCTGCAGTCGAAGGTGGGGTGACCCGCGCTTCGCGGCGCGCGCCCGCCCGCTCGCTCGGCGCTCACAAGGTCCGGCGGAGCGTCGTGTTGCGGATCGGCGCGAAGCCGTGGCGCTCGTAGAGGTCGCGGGCGCGGGCGTTCGACGGCGACACCTCGAGCTGGAGGGCGACCGTGTCCGGCCACCCGAGGGCTCGGCTCGCGAGCAGCGCGATGAGCTCGCTCGCGCGGCCGCGTCCACGCGCCGCGGGGCTCACGTACAGCTCGTCGAGGAACGTCACGTTCCCACCGAGCTCGTTCGACCAGTACGGGACGATGAGCGCGTAGCCGCCGGCGCCGCCCGCCTCGTCGAGGACGAGGCACGCGCCTCGCGCGGGGTCACTTCGGAACTGCTCGAGCGTGCGGCGCATCCGCTCCGCGTCGGGAGGCGTCGTGCACGGATCCTCGGCGTTGAGCGCGAGGTACAGCTCCACGACGCGTGCGTCGTCCGAGCGGGTCGCGGCGCGCCACATGAGAGGCACGCCGCTCAGCGAGCCGCCGTCGCCGGCGCGCAGCGCCAGCGAGACGCGTTGCCGGTCTCGTCGACCCGCACGCGCTCGTGGCTGGGGCCGCGCCAGACGCTGCCCGCGATGACCCGCCTCGGCAGCCAGGGGTAGGTGGCGCGGCTCTGATCCGACACGAAGACGGCCGGCGACGGCCGCGGCGAATCGGGCGCTGCGGCGGGAAGGCCTTCGTCGGTGAGGGCCAGCGGAGCGTGGTGCGCGCGATCGTGCGACACGTGCGGCCCGCGGCGCTTGCCGCGACGGCTGCGTCGTTGATCGTGATGCGGGATGCTCAAGGTGCTTCTCTCCTGCGGGCGGCAATCGCCCGCCTCTTCGAGGAGCTTGCGGGGGGGCCGGCGCCGGTTGGATCCGGAGCCTTGCCACCGAAGCGTACCCTCTCGAATGTCCTAGAACTTGGGCGCCGGGTAGCGACTACCGCGAGGCGCGTGCTTCCATCCGTTGCCTGCCGTTCAACGAGTGACTCCGCGAGAACAGGCTCCGACATCATATAAGGAGTTGCCCCGATGCTGTCCAGAGTCGCGACGAGCCACGTGCCGGCTTAAGTCCGTCCCGCGTGCTCCAGTCGTTCCAGTTCGGGCTGTTCGCCCAGGAGAGCGCCTCGCTCGACGCCGCGTGGTCGACGCTCCGGCGCGTCTGGCTCGACGACCAGGCGTGGATCGATCACGCTCCCGGCTGGGTCCGCGGCTCCGACCGGCTGTTCTTCGAGATCCTTGCGTCGTATCGCTGGGGCCAGCGGACGCGGTGGATGTACGACCGGCGGGTCCGCGAGCCGCGCCTCACGGCGTGGTGGGAGCTCGGGTCGGGCGAGCCTCTGCGGGTCCCGATCCTCGAGGAGATGCGCCTGCGGCTGTCCGACCGCTACGGCGAGGTGTTCGACTCCGTCGGCTTCAACCTGTACCGCAGCGGGCGCGACAGCGTCGCGTGGCACGGCGACAAGATCGAGGAGGAGATCGCGGAACCCGTCGTCGCGCTGGTGTCGCTCGGCGAGCCTCGGCGCTTCCTGCTCCGTCCGCGTGGCGGCGGCCGGTCCGTCTCCGTCTTCCTCGGACGCGGGGATCTCCTCGTCACCGGTGGTACGACCCAGCGAACCTGGGACCACTGCGTCCCGAAGGTCGCGCGCGCGGGCCCCCGCATCAGCGTCGCGTTCCGGCACGGCCTCGACAGGAGGGCGTACGCGCGGAAGCGGGTCGTCGAGCCGGATGACCCGGTGGGGTGACGGTGCCGTCCCGTGTCGATCCGGGCGACTCCCGATCGTCGCGATCGTAGATGGGGCGATACGCCAGGGCGGCGTTCGCCGACCTCGAACCGGAGCAGGAGACGAACGATGCGCGTCATGGTGATCGTGAAGGCGAGCAGGGAGTCGGAAGCCGGCGAGATGCCCAGCGAGAAGGTCCTCGCGGATATGGGCAACTTCAACGAGCAGCTCGTGAAGGCAGGGGTGATGCTGGCGGGTGAAGGCCTCCACCCGACGTCGAGAGGGAAGCGCGTGAGGTTCTCCGGCCGCGAGCGCGCCATCATCGACGGGCCGTTCGCCGAGACGAAGGAGCTCATCGCGGGCTTCTGGCTGTGGCAGGTGAAGTCCATGGACGAGGCGGTCGAGTGGCTGAAGCGAGCGCCGTTCGACGGCGGGACGGAGGTCGAGATCCGGCCGGTGTTCGAGGCGGAGGACTTCGGCAAGGAGCTCACGCCCGAGCTCCGCGCGCAGGAGGATCGGCTCCGCGCCGAGATCGACCGCCGGCGCGGTTAGCGCGGCACGAAACCACGGACACGCCGGAGGCGCAGACGCGTGGCGACATCGGACATGAGCAAGGCCATCGGCGCCGTATGGCGAATCGAGTCCGCCCGGCTCGTCGGTGGTCTCATGCGCATCGTGCACGACCTCGGCGCCGCGGAGGACCTCGCGCAGGAGGCCCTCGTCTCAGCGCTCGAGCTCTGGCCCGCGAGCGGCATCCCGGAGAACCCTGGCGCATGGCTCATGGCCACGGCCAGGAACCGCGCCATCGACCATCTCAGGCGTGGCCAGCTGCTCGCGCGCAAGCACCGGGACCTCGGCGACGAGCCGCCGCCGCCGGCGCGCGATCTCGAAGAGGAGATCGACGAAGGCGTCGGCGACGACCTGCTCCGCCTCGTCCTCGTCGCGTGCCATCCCATCCTCCCAGCGGAGGCTCGCGTCGCCCTCACGCTGCGGCTCGTCGCAGGGCTCTCGACGGACGAGATCGCGCGCGCGTTCCTCGTCTCCGAGCCGACGATCGCGCAGCGGATCGTCCGCGCCAAGCGGACGCTGGCCGAGGCGCGAGTGCCCTTCGAGATACCCAGGGGAGCGGACCTCTCCGCCCGCCTCGCCTCGGTGCTCGAGGTCGTCTACCTCGTGTTCAACGAGGGGTACGCGGCGACGAAGGGGGACGACTGGATGCGCCCGGAGCTCTGCGAGGATGCGCTGCGGCTCGGGCGTATCCTCGCCCAGCTCGCGCCGGACGAGGCCGAGGTGCACGGGCTCCTCGCCCTGATGGAGCTCCACGCGTCGCGTGCGCGGGCGCGTGTGGGTCCCTCCGGTGAGCCGATCCTGCTCGCAGAGCAGGAACGATCGCGGTGGGACCAGCTCCTCGTCCGGCGGGGTCTCGCCGCCCTCGCTCGCGCAGAATCGCTGGGCGAGCCGCTCGGACCGTACGCCCTCCAGGCCGCCATCGCGGCGTGCCACGCCCGCGCGCGCACCGCCAGGGAGACCGACTGGATGCGCATCGTCGCGCTGTACGACGCGCTCGTCGAGGTCACGCGCTCGCCGGTGGTCGAGCTCAACCGAGCGGTCGCGGTGGGAATGGCGTACGGGCCCGCGGCGGGGCTGGAGCTCGTCGACGCGCTCACGGCGGAGCCGTCGCTGCGGTCCTATCACCTGCTCGCGAGCGTGCGCGGCGACCTGCTCGCGAGGCTCGGTCGCATGGACGACGCGCGGGCCGAGTTCGAGCGCGCCGCGTTCATGGCGAGGAACTCGCGCGAGCGTGACCTGCTCGTCGCGCGCGCCGAGGCGTGCAGGTGAGCGCCGGCGCCGCGACATCCAGGTCAAGCTGTAGGGACCCGCGAAGGCGCCTCGCCCGGCGACGCGGGCCGCTCGTGAGGCTCCGGGGCGGTGGCCGCCGCCGGCGCCGCCGAGCCCTGCTCGGGCGATCCCGCGCCCGCGGGTCCGGCAGCCCTCGACTTCAGCGCGCGCTCGCGGACGCGCAGGATGTCCTCGTCGGAGTAGACGCCGTTCACGCCGGAGATCGCGGCGAGCCGCATGCCATGCTTGAGGCCGAGCTTGTAGATCTCCTTCACCTTCTCCCACTGGATGTTGCGCCCGATGGTGTAGTTCTCGAACCGGCCCTCGAGCGCGAGCACGATCGTCTCTGCGAGGCACGCGTACGCCACGCCCTTCGGCAGGCCGATGTCGCGCATCCGGACCTCGCCGGGCAGCTGGATCTCGCCCGACTCGATGACGAGCACGTCGGGCCGCTTCGCGACCTCGGAGGGTGGGAGGTCGAGCGGCCGCGCGACGTCGGTGATCACGCAGCCCGGCTTCACCTTCATGATGTCGAGGATCTTCTTGCCCGCGCCGGACGTCGCCGTGACGATGACGTCCATGTCGCCGAGGCTGTGATCCGCCTTGCTGGAGAGGTGCAGGTTCGCGTCCGGCGTCTCCCGGAGGATCGTCTCCCGCATCGTGAGCAGCTTCCCGATCTCGGGAGAGACGAGATAGACCTCCTCGAAGGCCATCGCGAGCAGCCGCGCGCACACCGAGCCGATGGCGCCCGTCGCGCCGACCACCATCGCCTTGCCAGCCACCCTGCGGCGCTCGTTGAGTGACAGGAGGCCCATGCGCTTCACCGCGTCCGAGGCCGCCCAGAGCGCTCCCGACGCGCTGTAGCTGTTCCCGGTGGTGATCGGGATCGAGGCGCGCTTCGCGACCGTGACGCCGGCGTCGCCGACGACCTTGGTGAAGGCGCCGAGGCCCATGATCTGCGCGCCCAGCCGCTCCGCCATCTTCGCGGCGGCGAGCAGCCTCCGGTACGTGAACTCGGGGCTGTGCGACAGGAGCTCCTTCGGCGTGCCGCCGACGGTGATGAGCCAACCCTCCGCCTCGACGCCCATCGGCGACTTGATGCCGGTGACGTGCGAGTAGACGAACGGCGGCGAGTACGCGATGAGCTTCTCGAGCGCGGGGAGCACGACCGACGGGGCGACGCGCGCCGCGAGCTCGACCGGCTTCGACGCCTTCAGGTACTCGCGAGAGAGCGGGTGGATCACGAACGCGAAGCGGTTCACCCTGCGCGTCTGGCCCGACGGGAACAGCACCCGAGGCTCGAGCCTGAGATCGTTGAAGAGTTCGAGGTAGTCGTCCTGGAGCACGTCGTCGCGGTGCTGCTTCTCGAGCCCGGCGATGACCATCGCCTCGATGACGTTCAGGCCGACCACGCGCTCGAGGAGCTGCGGCGTGCGGTCTATCACGACGTCGACGCCGTGCGCCCCGAGCCGTCTCACCTCGTCGTCCGGGATCGCCGACGTGAGGACGATCTTTCCGCCGAGCTCCTCGAGCGTGAAGCCGGCGAGGTCCTCGAACCGTGCGACGATCACGGTCGCCTTCTGCATCGCCCTGCGAAGCACGAGGCGGTTCCAGGACGACCTGAGGTCGGCGCTCGCGCCGAGGAGCGGTTTCGGCAAGAGCCCGTGCACGGGCGACGTGAGCGCGGCGTACGCCTCGAGACGCGACAGCGAGCCAAGGAGCTTCGGCACGCCGAGCTGCAGCAGCGGATCCGCGAAGCTCATGTTCCGCGTGTACTCGGACATGACCTGCGCGAGCCGGTAGTTCGTGAGGCCGGACAGGAAGAGGACGCGGGCGTTCGTGAAGTACTGCTGCTGCGCGTTCTGGATGTGCCGGATCGCCCACTCGTCGAGGAAGCTGCGCAGCCTCGCCCCGGTGGTGACCGGGACCTCGCTCACGGCCGCCTCGAGCTGCGCGGTGGTGTCGTCGACGATGCGGTGCGTGCCGACGATCTGGTCGTCGTTCACCGTCCCGAGGCCGATCGCGTCGCACTCGCCCTGCCACCGCGCGAGCAGATCCAGCGCCTTGCCAACGTCGCGATCCGTGCCGAAGCGGCGGACGCGGAACGGCTGCCCCATGAGGTGGGTAGTGAAATCGTAGTTCCCGGCGCTCGCGCCCAGGCTGATGCTGACGACGTTCTTCACGATTCTCCCCCTAGGCTCGCCAGCATGCGCTGGCCCCGCCAGGGATCCGCACGACTCCGCGGGGCCTACCCAAAGCGGGTGCGCGGGCTCGGAGCAGTCACGTCGCGGCCGAGCCGGCCATCACTCACGCGCATTCTACTGCCTCTCTCTCGCGCGTGTGCCCGAGCGGCCGGGCCAGCGATCGAGCTCGGGGTAGTGTCGGAAGATCCCCTGCTCGTTGAACGGCAGGCGCTCGTCCGACGCGAGGTACGCGGAGACGCGCGGCCGCGCCGCGACGGCGTCGTGGATCGCGATCAGCCTCGGGAACCGCGACTCGTACCGGCGCATCGCGCGGGGGAACGCGTAGCGCAGGCCTGCGACGATCTGGAACAGCGAGAGATCGACGTAGCTGCAGCGCGACCCGACGAGCCAGCGGCCGCGGCCCGGGCGGTTCGAGTCCAGCGCGCGGTCGAAGTACTCGAAGAACTTCGGGATGCGCTCTCGGACGAATGCGTTCGCGCGCCGCTCCGCCTCGGGTCTCTGATCCTCGTAGTACAGCGAGACGGAGATCGGGTGGTGCGCGTCGTGGGCCTCGGCGACGAGGTCGGAGATCGTGAGCTGGATCTGGTGCGCGCGCAGGCGGCTCGCCTCGTCGTCGGGCACGACGCCGATCCGCGGGGCGACGTACTGGAGGATGGCCGCGGTCTGCGCCACGATCACCTTGCCGTGGCGCAGCGCCGGCGGTCCGAAGGGCGCCAGCCAAGGACCGCCTCCCTCGAGCAGCGCGAGCAGTGCGGCGACGCCGCCGCCCTCCGACTCGGACCTGCGCGCGACGTCGTCGTACGGGACGCCCGCGTCGGCGAACGCGAGGCGGACGAACTCGCCGCGGCCCTGAATCCCGGGCCAGTAGAAGAGCTCGTACTCTGGCCGCCTGGTTGCCATGTCGGGGTGTCCTCCGTCGTCACGCGTCGCGACGCCCGCTCGCGAGGGCCTCCAGCATCGACTCGACGTCGACGAACTTGTCGCGGGGAGCGCCGCGGCGCGCGCCGCGCGCGACCTCGGCCTCGTCGAGCTGCTTCCAGTCCTGGTAGGTGACCAGCCGCACGCCGTGGTCGCGCAGGAGCTCGTCGATCGCCTCGCGCGGGGGGAGCGCACGCCGCTCCGCGGCGGCCGCGTCCGAGGCCATGTGCTCGACCACATGCGCCGACGCCCGCTTGTGCTCACCGATGAGGCCGCGCGGTCCGCTGCGGGCCCACCCGACGACGTACTCGTTCGGGATGACGGCGCGGCTGACGGGATCGACGACGCGGCCGTCCTCGTTGGCGATGGTGCGCGCCTTCTCGTCGTGCGGCACTCCGGGGATTGGATCGGCGGCGTAGCCGACCGCGGGCAGCACCATGTCGACGTCGAGCACCTCGACCTCACCGGTGCCGCGCGCGACCAGGGTGCCGTCGGGTCGCGCCTCGAGGCGGTTCTTCTCCAGCTTCAGGCCGACGACACCGCCGTCGTCTCCGGCGACGACCTCGACCGGTGAGACGAGGAACCGGAGGTGAAGCTTCTTCGAGTCGCGGGACGGGCGTCGCGCGGCGAACGACTTGAGGAGCACGAGGTTCCCGCCCGGCTCGCCGTCGGGGCAGCCCTCCAGGTCGGCCGGGTTCACGACCGCGTCCGCCCCCTCCATCGCGCCCAGCTCCTTGAGCTCCGCCGGCGTGAACGCCGCCTGCGCGGGGCCCCTGCGCCCGAGCAGGTATACCTCTCGCACCTTGCTGTGCGACAGCGCCTCCAGGGCGTGCGCGGCGATGTCGGTGCGCTCCAGCTCGGCGGGCGTGCGCAGCAGGATGCGCGCGACGTCGAGCGCGACGTTGCCGTTGCCGACGACCGCGACGCGGTGAACCGAGAGGTCGAACTCCGCGCGCCGGTAATCGGGGTGGCCGTTGTACCAGCCGACGAAGACCGTGGCCGGCGTGCAGCGCGCGATGCCTTCGCCCGGGATGCCGAGGCGACGGTCGGTCTCGTTGCCGGTCGCGTAGACGATCTGGTGGTAGTGCCGGCGCAGGTCGTCGACCGTCACGTCGCGCCCGAGCTGGACGTTGCCGAGGAAGCGGAACGTCGGGTGCGAGGCGGTGTTCGCGAACACGCGAGACACCGACTTGATCTTCGGGTGGTCGGGCGCGACGCCGCCGCGGACCAGCCCGTACGGCGTCGGCAGGCGGTCGAACATGTCGACGTCGACCGGGAGGTCGGCGCGCTTGAGCAGCGCCTCGGCCGCGTAGAACCCGGCAGGTCCGGAACCGACGATCGCGACGCGCAGGCGCATGGTCACGGCGAACATCTAGCGGGCCGTCGCACGCTTTGCTCGCGCACCCACGAAGTGCCGGCTGCCTCGTGCCGGCGCCGTCGCGCGGCGCGGTCCCGCTCGCCGCTCCGCTCGCCGCTCCGCTCGCCGGGCGGAGAACGTCATCGCGGCGCGGGGAGCGCCGATTGGCGAATTCCGCGTGGATCGGGTGTCATCTGGCAGCAGGCATGTCCACACTCGCATCAGGACAATCAGCGGGGAGAGACAAATGGCAGCCGTGATGGACAGACCAGGAGGATTCTTCGACAAGCCGGGCTATTGGGACCAGGCGAGCTGGGGCGCGCTGTTTGCGGGCTTCTTCGTGGGGACGGGAACATTGTTCCTCTTGCTCACGTTTGGCGCCGCCGTCGGGTTCACGGCCGTGGATCCGCGCAACTTCGACTCGTGGCGGAACGCCGGGATCGGCGTCGGCATCTGGGGCGGGATCTCTGCGATCATCGCGTCGTTCTTCTCGGCGTGGGTCGCCGGGCGCCTGTCGAAAGCCTGGACCCGCCTCGGCGGCGCGCTGCACGGCCTCGCGTTGTGGGGGCTGACGTGGGGAGTGACGATGTGGCTCGGGGCGATGTTCGTCGGCGGAGCCGTCGCCGGCGCGGCAGGTGCCGCCGGGCAGGCGGCGACCGCGGCGGCCCAGAGTGGGCAGGTGTCGCAGAGCGACGTGCGACAAGGCCGCGAGACAGTGCGGCAGCAGGTCGCGGGCGCCCAGCAGCAGCTCCAGCAGAACGCGGGCGAGATCAGCCAGACCGCCGAGAGCACGGGCAAGAAGGGCGCGTGGGGCGCGTTCCTCGCCGCGCTCTTCACGATGCTCGCGTCTGCCGCGGGCGGCGCCTCCGCCGTGGCGAAGCGGCACGTGGTCGGCGAAGACCTCGAAGAGCGGCACGGCGCGATGGCGCCGAGCCCGGCCCGGTGACCTGCCGCGTCGTGGACTCAGCGTGGCGGTGCCCGCCGCCTCACGGGTGACGGGCACCGCGCACGAACGCGAACGCGTCCGCCGTGTAGATCGCGAGCGACGCCCAGATGCAGGCGAACGTGACCGCGGTCGTCCTGGTGAACGGCTCGCGGAACGCGAAGACGGCGATGGCGAACTGCATGGTGGGGTTCAGGTACTGCAGCAGCCCGACCGTCGAGAGGCGAAGTCGCTGGACTCCCGCCGCGAACCACAGCAACGGGACCGCCGTGACGACGCCGCTCGCGGCGAGCAGCGCGGTGAACCGCGCGCTCGCAGCGAAGTGCGCGTCGCCGCGCAACGCGAGCCACGCGAGATACAGCAACGCGGCGGGCGCGAGCAGGGCGACCTCCGCGAACAGGCCCGAGAGCGCGTCGACCCTGA